>NZ_JBHWLC010000072.1:0-41076 GCF_042730635.1 Streptomyces sp. NPDC059917 | reverse complement strand
GGTGAGGGTGGAGATGAGGTTGCGGTGGCTGGAGAGGATGCCCTTGGGGCGTCCGGTCGAGCCGGAGGTGAACATCACGCACGCCACGTCGTCCAGGGTGAGGCGGGTCCCGGGGTTCCTGGTGTGCTGAGCCTCGATGTACGGGCGCTCCGCGTCGATCACCGTGGTGGTCCAGGGGCCCGGGAGTCGGGGCGCGTGCCGGGAGTCGGTGACGACCGTGTGCAGGGTGGCGTCGTGGGCGGTGGTGGTGAGGCGTTCGTCGGGGAAGTCGGGGTCGAGGAGGGCGTATCCGGCGCCGGTCTTGATGACGGCGAGGAGGGCGACGGCGAAGTCGGTGCCGCGCTCCAGGAGGATGCCGGCGAGGTGTCCGCGGGCCAGGCCCCGGGTGGTGAGGTGGTGGGCGAGTCGGTTGGCGCGGTCGTTGAGTTCCGCGTAGCTGACCTCTTCGGCGCCGCTGATGAGGGCGGTGTGGTCGGGGCGCAGGCGGGCCTGTTCCTCGAAGCGTTCGGCGAGGGTGGCCTCCCCGATCTCGGAGCGCGAGCCCGTCCACTCCTCCAGGACCTGCCGGCGCTCGACCGCACCCAGCAACTCCACCTCGGACAGCGGTCGTTCGATGTCCTCCAGGGCCGTCGCGATGAAGCGGACGAAGCGGTCGTGGTGTCCCGCGATCGCCTCGACGTCGCACACGTCGGGCGAGGCGTCGAAGTCGATCCGCAGCCCGCCTTCCGCACCGAGGTCGTAGATGCCGACCGCCAGGTCCTCCACCGGCCCGTTGCTCATGTTGTGCTGGGTGGTGGGCTGACCGCAGAACGGCATGCCCGGCGTGAAGGCCATGATGTTGATCAGCGGGGCCGTGATCCGGCGCTCCGCCTCGCCGAGCCCGAGGTCGCGGCAGATGTCCTCGTACCGGGTCCGCTGGCGCCGCAGGTTCTGTCGGGCCTCGGCGCCCACCACGGCCAGCAGTTCGGCGAGGGTGCCGGCCGCCGCGACCGGCACCCGCAGCGGGATGACGTTCGAGAGCATGCCGGGCGTGCGTCGCGTCAGCTCGGTGGAGCGGGCCGTCACCGGCAGCCCCAGCGACAGCTCGGTGGCCCCGCTGACCCGGTGCACGTACGCGCCCACCAGGGTGATCATCAGCATCGTCCACGTCGAGCGGTGCGCCCGGGCCACCTCGCGCAGCCGGTCCGCCTGTGCGGGCGCCAGCAGCAGGGTCCGCCGTACGAAGGGCAGCGCGTCCGTGGCGCCCGGCTCCCGCGCCGTGCGGCCCTCACCGAGCCGCGGGGTCGGCGCCAGCCCGGCCAGATGCCCGGCCCAGTAGGCCCGATCGGCCGCGCCCGCCTCCGAGGCGCGGTACGTGGCGTCCTCCGCCAGTACCTCCGCCAGCGAACCGAAGGTGCTCGGCCCCGCGGGCTCCCCGGCCGCCGCCCGCTCGTAGAGCTCGACCAGCCGCCGGTCCAGCAGGGCGATGCCCATGCCGTCGATGGCCAGGTGGTGGAAGGCCCCGAAGTAGAACCACCGCTGCGGCCCGTCCGCACCGCCGCCGCCCGCCCTGATCAGCGCGTGCCGGCTCAGCCAGCCCTCCGCCAGATCGAAGGGCCGGGCCAGCTCGGCCGCCATCCACGCCCGGGCGGCCGCGGCCGGATCCGGCTCCCCGCTCAGGTCGAGCCGCACCAGCCGGTCCGCACCCGGTTCCGGGTGCACCCGCTGCCACAGCCCCTCCTCGTCCGAGCCGGTGCCGCGGATGCGCATCGCGTCCGCCTCGCGGGCCACCTGGTACCAGCACGAGGCGAACAGCTCGGCGTCCAGCGGGCCGAGGATCTCCCGGTGCTCGCCGATGTTGTAGCGGCGACCGGTGGTGTCGAGCCCGTGGGCCATCCAGATGTCGCGCTGCGCTGCCGACAGGGGCAGCCGCACAGCGGCCGGCCCGTGCGCGGCGCTCTGTTCAGACGGCTTGCGGGGCATGCGGGGACTCCTCGTGATCGCTTCGGTGGTGGGGCGGGGGCAGATCAGATCGGGGTGCTCTCGTCCGGCCAAGCGCCATCCAATGCCCCGGCGGGGGACGCGGGCGGCAGTTGCGACGGCACTCCGCGAGCAGTTCAGGGGGTGGGGAAAGCTGCCGATGCTGCCTGTGCCGTGCGGGCGGACCGTACGATCCCCAGCACCCGGAAGCGGGAACTGCCGCCCTCGTGGGCGGCCCGCACCACTCCGCTGATCAGCAGCTCGCGCAGCATCCGGCCGCACTCGGAGAGGTTGCGGCCGGTCAGGGCCGTGATGTCGACCAGCTCGAAGTCCTCCCCGGCGCGGGCGCACAGGGCGGCGAGCAGCTCCCGGGGGCCGGGCGCCAGCCGCGCCAGCCGGTCGCGGAGCAGCCGGTGGAAGGCATCGCCGCCGGCGGCCCCGCCGAGGTGGTCGAGCAGCGGGACCGGGTCGGCGTCCAGGGCGTGGCACAGGGCGGCCAGGTCGCAGACCACCAACCAGGACGCGGCGGCGGCCAGTGCTCCGGGATGCCCGTCGAGCCGACGGCAGAGGAAGGCGGTCCGCTCCAACTCGGCGGGTCCGGCGACGAATTCGGGACGCACGCGGCGCACGTGGTCCAGGAACACCCGCACGGCGGGGGAGGAGGCGACGAGCGGCTCGGCGGCGTCCCGCGCCGGGACCACCAGCGGGGACAGCAGGAAGATCCGCTCGCCCGGCGCCTCCCAGGGCTGCTCGGAGGTGACCAGCAGCCGCAGCCCCGGGCAGTCGCGCAGCAGCCGGGTGAGCCGCTCGGCTCCGGGCGCGCCGGGCGGGGCGCCGTCGAGGACGAGCAGCGCGGGCCGGTCCCCGAGGAGCCCGGCGAGCCCCTCGTCGGCGCCGAGGGGAGCGCGTGACACCACCGCGCCGGGACCCACCGCGCCGGGACCCGCCCCGCCGGGCCGCGTCCCGTCCGCCGGGTCGGCGTCGTAGAGCTCCACGACCGCGGCCCCGACCCGCACCGTCAACTCCCCGTCCGCGGAGGGGAGATAGTCGGTGGGTCTGCCCGGGAAAGCGAACCACAGCACCGGCATCCCCTCCCCGTGCAGCCGCCCCGCGACCTCCAGCGCCAGCCGGGTCTTGCCCACCCCGGTCAGTCCCACCACGTTCACCAGCCGCTCCGCGCCCGAGGACAGCTCGCGGGCCAGCACCGCCACCTCGCCGTCGCGCCCCACCAACGGGTGCAGCGCGGTCGGCGGCGCCGGCGGTTCGGTCAGGGCGTCCCGGCCGCCCCCGCCGCGGCCGGCCTGGGCCGCCGCCTCCAGCGCCGTACGGGCCCGGGGTCCGAGCCGCAGCGCCTCGGCCATCAGCCGCACCGTGTCCGTACGGGGGCGCCGGGCCTTGCCCTGTTCCAGGTCGCGGATGGCCCGCACGCTGATCGTGGAGAGGTCGGCCAGCTCCCGCTGGGTGAGGCCGATCCGCAGTCGGTGCGCCCGTATCAAGGCGCCGAGCTGGGCGGATTCCTGGGTCGAGCTGGTCAGCGTGGCCGTGTTCATATGCGCTCCCGGCATGGGTGTGGGGGAACGGCGGGGCCTGGGGTGATGCGGCCCGGTTCCGGATTCCCATACTCGCCAGCGCGCTATTGCGGGGGCATCGCGGCGGACCCGTCCCCCGCTATCACCGGGGGGCGGCGCCGCGCGGCGTCGTTATCGCGGCGATAACGGGGGCTGCTCCCCGTGATAACGCGACGATAGGAGCGGGACCGGTGCGGAGATTCCGCCCCTCCCTAAGTTGGTGTCCAGAAAGAAGGAAGCGCCCCGGAAGACCGGAGCGCACCGACGGAAGGACACCTCTGATGAGCATCGCCCACGCCCTGCGGACCGCCCTCGTCACCGCCGCCCTCGCCGGAGCCGCCGTACTCGGCACCCAGGTCGCCTTCGCCGACAACGCGGCCACCGGCGGTGCGGGCAGCGCCACCACCCAGCCCGGCAGCGCCAAGTCCGGCGCCGGTCCGGACGACGGCGCCGCGCCGCAGGCCGTCGTCCCCTCGCCGACCCCCACCAAGGTCACCAACCCCTGGGACTGATCCCCGGGGCCGACCCGGCAGGCCGCAGGTCAGGCCCCGGCGACGGAACCCGCCGCCGGAGCATCGCCCAACAGCACCCGCGCCTGCGTCAGTTCCGGCTCCATCCGCCGGTCCCGGAACGTGCGCACCGCGCTCTCCAGCAACTCCCGGGAACGGGAACGCTCGCCCGAGCCCTGGGCCGACGAGAGCAGCCGCGCCAGATCGAGGCGCACCAGCGCGGCCCCACCGTGGTCCATGATCTGCTCCCGCACCGACAGCGCCTGGTCGAAGAAGGCCACCGCCGCCGCGTCCCGACCGAGCTCGGCGTGCGCCTGCCCGAGGTCCCGCAGCAGGTGCCCCTGGCCGATCACGTCGCCGGTGTCCCGGCACAGCTCCAACACCTCGGTGAACGTCCGTACCGCACCCTCGTGTTCGCCCTGGCTCTGCAACAACTGCCCCGCCCGGCGCAGCGTCCGGGCCTGGCCGCCCGTGTACCCGACCGACCGGTAGATGCCGAGGGCCTCGTCCAGCCTGCTCTGCGCGGTGGCGCTCTGCCCGCGCAGCATCCAGATCTGCGCACTCTGGGTCAGTACGATCGCCCGGCCCACCACGTCGCCCACCCGGTCGAAGTCCCGCAGCGCCCGGTCGTACAGCGCGAGCGCCCGGTCCTCGTTGCCCCGCATCCGCTCCAGCAGCGCGAGGTCGCGGTGGCACAGTGCCAACCCCTGCCGGTCGCCGAGCTCCTCGAAGAGGCCGAGCGCCGAGGTCAGCGCCGCCCGTGACTCCTCGTGCTGGCTGCGCCCCAGGTGCAGGACGCCGAGCGAACTCAACAGCGCCGCACTGCCCCGCTTGTTGCCCGCCGAGCGGACCGCGTCCAGGGCGAGCCGGTGGGTGCGCTCCCAGTCGTCGAAGTAGCCGCGCGCCTCGAACAGGGTCGCCAGCGTGGTCGCCAGGTCCCAGCACAGCTCGTCCATGTTCTCGCGCGCCGCGTGCTCCACGGCCTGCACCAGGTTCGCGTGCTCGCTGTCGAGCCACTCCAACGGCTCCACCAGCAGCTCGCTCACACAGCTCGCCGGCGGCTCCCAGCGCGGCGCCGAACCGTGCAGCACCGTGAAGTCCCCGCCGTAGATGCGCCGGTGGGCCTGTTCGGCCAGGGCCATCCAACCGCCCATCATCCGGCGCAGCGCCCCCGACTGGGCCGCCGGATCGTCATGGGTGGCGAGCTGCTCGCGCGCGAAGACCCGGATGATCTCGTGGAAGCGGTAGCGGAAGCCACCGGTGCTTTCCACCCCGACCACGTCCAGCATCTGTACGTCGACCAGCGGCTCCAGCAGGTCGGAGGGGAAGGGGCGGTCGTCGTCCAGCAGCGCTCCGGCGAGCCAGCCGGGCAGGGTGGGGCCCTGCGCCAGGCTCAGCAGCCGCAGCAGTCTGCGGTCGGCGGGGCCCAACCCGTCGTGGGTGAGCGAGAGGCTGGCCCGCATCGTCATCTCGCCGTGCGTCAACTCGTCCAGCCGGTGCCGCTCGTTGGCGAGGCGGTGCACCATCGAGGCCAGCGTCCAGTGCGGGCGGGCGGCCAACCGGGCCGCCACGATCCGCAGCGCGAGCGGCAGCCCGCCGACCGTCCGGGTCAGGGCTTCGGCGGCGACGGCCTCGCCCGCCACCCGGTCCTCGCCGATCATCCGGACCAGCAGTTCCAGCGACCGCTGCGTGTCCAGGGCGTCCAGCTCCACCCGGTGCGCGCCGGGCAGCGCGGTCAGCCGGACCCTGCTGGTCACCAGGACGGCGCAGCTGTTGCTGCCGGGCAGCAGGGGGCGGATCTGGCTCTCGGACGCGGCGTCGTCCAGGACCACGAGCACCCGCCGGGAGGCGAGCAGCGTGCGGTACATCTCCGCGCGCTCGTCCTGGGACTCGGGGATGACCGGGCCGGGGATGCCGAGGGCGCGCAGGAAGCGGCCCAGCACCTCGGTGGAGGTGGCCGGGGTGCCGGTGCCGCGCAGGTCGCAGTACAACTGTCCGTCGGGGAAGCCGGTTTCGCTGACCCGGTGGGCGATGTGCGTGGCCAGGGTCGACTTGCCGGTGCCGGGCTTGCCGACGATGACCGCGAGTCCGACGGCCCGCCGCCCGCGCCCGCCCGTGCCCCCTTCGGCGGGCTCGCCGAGCAGGGTCCGCTCGATGCGCAGGATCTGTTCCTCGTCTCCGACGAAGTCCGAGGTATCGGCCGGAAGTTGTCGGGGCAGTTCTTCCCGGTATTCGCTCTGCGGCCCCGGCGCGGAGGCCGTGTCCGGCCCCGCCGCGGCCACGGCGGACGCGCCCCCGAGCAGTCCCACCGCGGGTCGGCCACCGACCCCCGGGGTGCTTTCGGGCGCGGGGCCGCGCACGCTCGCGTACGGGCTGATGCCCACCGGCGCGCCCGTGCTGACCTGGGCGCCGCCGGCCGTCGCCGGATCCGGCGACGCCGTGCCCGCGGCGACGCGGGCGGCGGGCCCGCCCGCCGCCTCCCGGGCGCGCGGGCCGTCGTACGGACCGACCGGGGCGGGACCGGAAGCGGCGCTCGGCAGGGCGCCCGAGGCGCTCGGCGCGCCGGTGCCCGCGGCCTGCGCGAGGGCCGCCGGAGGGGCGACTTCCGCGGAGAGAATGGCTGATTCCAACCGCCGCAGTTCGGCGCCCGGTTCGAGCCCGAGCTCGTCGATGAGCAGCTCCCGGCCCACCCGGTAGGTCTCCAGGGCCTCCGCCTGCCGCCCGGAGCGGTAGAGCGCGAGCATCAACTGGCCCCGCAGGCCCTCGCGCAGCGGGTGCACGTGCACCAGGAGTTGGATCTCACCCACCAGTTGGTGGTGGCGGCCGAGTTCGAGTTCCAGCCCGATGCGCGTCTCGGCAGCGGTCAGCCGCTCCTCGTCGAGCTGGCGCGCCTTGCTGCGCAGCGTCTCGCTCGACACCCCGCTGAGGCAGTCGCCGAGCCACAGTTCACCGGCCGCGCGCAGCAGTTCGACGGCCTCCGCCGCACGGCCCAGCTTGGCGGCCGACCGCGCGTCGGCGACCCGGCGCGCGAAGACGGCCGCGTCGACCGAATCACCGTCGGTCTGCAGCACGTACCCCGGGGGCCGGGTGGTGATGGCGGCCGCGATGCCCGCCGTGGAGAAGAGCTTGCGCAGCCGGGACACGCAGATCTGCACCTGGGTGCGCGCCGTGTCCGGCGGCTCGTCGTCCCAGATCAGGTCGACCAGGTAGTCGGTGCTGACCACCCGGTTCGCTTCCAGCAGCAGCGCCGCGAGGATGACCTCCTGCCGGCCCGGCGGTATCCGCACGGGCCCGCCGCGCCCGGTGACCTGTAAAGGGCCGAGGATCCGGAAGACGGGCGCGTCGGGGGTCGGCGAAGGCGTCCCGCCGGGTGAATCGGTCATGAGTCTCCCAGCTGGAGGGCACGCCTGATGCGCTCAAGGGTGAACGGAGATGGGGTGGAGAACCGAGATCAGTCTTCCCGAATGTCTCTTCGGTTGTCCATGGTGTGGAGATTATGTGTGACGGTGTGGCCGCTCGGTGTGAACAGCGGATTTCAGCCGGTCAGAGCGTAGGCGGACGCATGTCGAGGGCTCCCGGTGATAGGACCGGGATAGTCGTGAGTTGCGGCCGCGGCGCACGGTGTGAGTGCCGGTACCCCGCCGGGTGCGTTGTGACGAGAGGACCCCCCACATGAACAGTCGGCCCGGTCGGATCCCGGGACGGATCCCGCCCAGTCGCGTCATCACCGACTCGGGGGTCGAACACGCCCGTCTCGCCTACCACTACCTCGACACCGGGGACCTCGACGGCTACGGCTCCCTGCTCGACGGGGACGCCGGGGACGGCCGCGCACTGGAGCGGTTCGCCACCGGCGGCACCCACGAGATCCACCGCATCGTCGCCGACGGCGACTGCGTGGTCGTGATGGGCCTGAGCCCCGAGCGGCGCGAGTTCGTCGACGTGTTCACCCTGTCCGACGAGGGGATGCTGCGGGACTGCCGCCGCTACTTCGGCCACGTCCACCCGTAACGGCCCGGCAGCCGAAAGCTCCTGGTCGGGCGGTGGCGCGATGTGCGATCTTGACTCATGCGCAACCAGTCGCCCAAGACCGCGAACACCCTCGGCACCACGATACGCACGGCGGCCCCCGCGTCCGCCGTCACCGCCGGACTGATCGCCGTTCTGGTGGGCGTCACCAGTTCCGCGGCCATCGTCTTCACCGCGGCACGGGCCGCGGGCGCGGACGCCCGGGAGGTCACCTCCTGGATGCTGGCCCTCGGCGTCGGCATGGGCGTGACCTGCATCGGCCTCTCGCTGCGCTACCGCGCGCCGGTCGTCACCGCCTGGTCCACCCCGGGCGCCGCCCTGTTGGTGTCGGGGCTGCACGGCGTCACGATGGCGCAGGCCGTCGGCGCCTTCCTCGTGTCGGCCGCGCTGATCCTGCTGAGCGGGGTCACGGGCTGGTTCGAGCGGATCATGGGCAGGATCCCGGTGCCGCTCGCGGCGGGACTGCTGGCCGGGGTGCTCGTACAGTTCGGAACCGGCCTCTTCCGCAGCATGAACGACCACTTCGCCGTCGTCTTCGCGCTCTTCGCGACCTACCTGCTGGGCCGCAGGCTGCTGCCCCGGTACGCGATCGTCCTGGCGCTCGCCGTGGGCGTGGCCGTCGCGGCCGGTCAGGGGTCCCTGCGGCCCGGGCTGGTCCACTTCGCGCTCGCCGAACCGGTCTTCACCGCGCCCGCGTTCTCCTGGCAGGTGATCGTCAGCGTGGCCCTGCCGCTGTTCGTGGTCACCATGGCCTCGCAGAACCTGCCGGGCGTCGCGGTGCTGCGCGGCGACGGGTACGGCAGGGTCCCGGTGTCCCCGCTGATCACCTGGACGGGCGCCACCAACCTCCTGCTCGCGCCCTTCGGGTGCTTCGGCCTGAACCTGGCCGCCATCACGGCCGCGATCTGCACCGGGCGCGAGGCGCACGAGGATCCCGACCGCCGCTACCTCGCCGGAGTCTGGGCCGGGCTGTTCTACCTGTGCGTCGGCGTCTTCGGCGGCACGGTCAGCTCCCTGCTGACGGCGCTGCCCACCGCCCTCATCCTCGGCATCGCCGGGCTCGGGCTGCTCGGCACCATCGCCAACTCGCTCTCCTCCGCCCTCTCCGACGAGACCTTCCGCGAGGCCGCCGTGGTCACCTTCCTGGCCACCGCCTCGGGCGTGACCCTGCTGGGGATCGGATCCGCCTTCTGGGGGCTGCTCGCCGGGGCGCTGACCCTGCTGGTGACGAGGGGCTTGCGGCGTGCCGCCTGAATCCCGGGCGGTGACCATGACCGCCCGTCAGGGACGCCTCGGGGTCGCCTCGGGGTGATTCCCGATACGCGGTCAACCCCGCGGCGTACAGGATCGACCCATGAGCGACCGAGCAGCCACCCTCCGCCCGCACACCCCCAACACCACCCGCAGTGACCGGAGTTGGGGACCCCGACGCATCGCGCTGACGCGCGCCGCCTTCTACGTCGGCCCGCTGTGCATGCTGGTCTACGGAGCCGTCCGGCTCAGCGCCCCCGAGCACCGACCGGACCTCTCCTGGACCGTCGGGCACCTGGCCATGACCCTCGGGGTCCTCCTGTTCGGGGCCGTCTTCGCGGGGCTGCGCCGACTGGTCGAACCGGCCGGCGCGGCCGGTCGGCGCAGCGCCCGCGCCGCGACCGCACTCGGCCTGATCGGCGTGCTGGCCGTCACCGCCCAGGGTGTGATCGACATCGTCGTCGGCCTCCGCGCGGCCGACAAGCCCGCCATGAAGGAGCTCTTCGAGCAGGTCCAGAGCCAGCCCGGGGTGATGCCCGCCGTCTACACCGTCGGCCCGATGCTCTTCTACGTCGGCCTCATCTGGCTCGTGGCGCAGCTGGCGGTCGCGCGCCGCATCGCCGCCTGGCGTCCCGTGGCCGTGGTGCTCGCCGTGGCCGCGATGGCCGTCAGCCTGGACCTGATCCCGCTCGGCGCCGCCCTGTTCTGCGTCGCCCTCTCCCCGCTGGCCCGCGCGCTGACCACCCCCGCCACCGCGGCGCGGTGACCCCGTTCGGACCGCGGCGCGAGGTCACGCGGCGTTCTCGTGGGGTGGTGGCGGCTGTCCCCATTTGTCTATGATCATGAGGATCATCGGGGGGTGAGCGTCGTTTCGCGGACCGCCCCGCCCGGGGCGCCCCGCCGGGCGACGGCGCGGCGGACGAGCTGCCCGCGCCCCCACCGCGCCGGGTGATCCGCTCCCCGGCTGACGAAACGAGTCCCGCATGCCGTACCTGGTCCGCCACGTCTCACCGGCCGCGCCCGCCCTGCGCCTGGTGTGCTTCCCGCACGCGGGCGGCGGCGCGAGCTTCTTCCGCGGCTGGGCGCGCCACCTGGACCCGTCCGTCGAGCTGTTGGCGATCCAGTACCCGGGCCGGGAGAACCGCTTCCCGGAACCGCTGGTGGGGGAGCTCGCCGAACTCGCGGCCGGTGCCGCCGCCGAGCTGGCGGCCGAACCGCCGCGCCCCACCGTGCTGTTCGGGCACAGCATGGGCGCGATGGTGGCCTACGAGACCCTCCTGCGCCTGGAGGCCTCGGGCGCCACGCACTTCACCCGGCTCTGCGCCTCCGGACGAGCCCTGGACGCGCCCCCGGTCGGCGCCGGCGAGGTGACGGACGCCGAACTGATCGCCTCGGTCAAGGCACTCGGCGGATCGCACGCCGAGGTCTGGGAGAACGCCGAACTGCGCGAGATGCTGCTCCCGATCATCCGCAACGACTACCGCCTGATCGACGCCTACCGGCGCGCCCCCGGCACCCCGCCGCTGCGCGCGGAGGTCCTCGCCCTCTCCGGCGACGCCGACCCCCGCGTCACCCCGGAGCAGGCCGCCCTCTGGGCCACCGCCACCACGGGCCCCTTCTCCAGCGAGGTCTACGACGGCGCCCACTTCTACCTGACCACCCACGCCGCCCGCGTGGCCCGGCAGGCGGTGGCGGGGCTGTAACCCCCCGCCGTGGCACGGTGAACCCGTGCGGTCACGGCCCTAGAACATCTCGCCCGCGGGAGTGCCCGCGACCCACCGGGCGGCCCACGCGTCGGCGGCGTCACGGCGCTCGACGTGGGCCGTCGCCTGGGGCTCGCCCTCGAGCAGCGAGGCGAGGCTGTCCGTGAGGGCGGTGCCGGCCAGGACATGGGCGAGCGGCGCGACCGAGGCGGCGGCCCCGGGCGTGACGGGCCCGCCGTGCGCGAGCGAATTGCGCACGGACCGCAAGCGGTCGACCGCCCGCGACCAGCGCTCCTCGAGCTCCGCGTGCCAGCCCCGCATGCCCTCGGCCCCGGCCACCCGCGCGGCCGCGCCCCGCGCACGTCGGCGCTGCTTGCTGTGGACCGGGTAGACCTCCACCAGCTCGGGCAGCACGGAGACGAACCGGGGGAGGTCGACGGCGAAGCGCGGGCCCCCGTGCCGCACCACCGTGCGGTGCAGCGCCTCGGCGGCCCGGCCGACGTCCGGCGGGAAGTGCCCCAGGTCGTCCCGGGCGTGCCAGGCCACGCGCGTCAACGCCTCGGTGATCCGCTGCCGGATCCAGGCGTTCTTGTGGAAGTCGTCGAGGTAGCGGTACCACTCCTGGCCCGAGACCCTGGTGGCGAGCAGTTCGAGGATGCGCACGTCCATCACGACCGCCGGCAGCGCGGGCTGCGTACCGGAGGCCTTCCACCAGCCCACCGCGTCGATGACGTCGGCGAGGTCCGCACCGGCTCCGGCCAGGTGCGGGGCGATGCGCGGGCCCATCCGGTCCAGCCGGTCGGCCGTGGCCTCCATGGACAGGTGCGGTACCCCGAACTCCTCATCGGCCGGCCAGAACGCGTGGTGGGAGGCGAAGTCGCCGTCGACCGTGTGGACGTGCCCGTGGTACATCTCCCAGCCGCGGAAGTCCTGCGGGAACGTCGCGGCCAGGATCATGGACCGGGCCCGCAGGCGCGAGAGCGCCGGGGCGTCCGCCAGCGCGCCCACGCCGAGATCGACGCGGGCGAGCACCACGTCCGGTGCGTCCGGGAAGCCGTCGGCGGGGAAGAAGGACCCCTCCCGGGTCACCTCGTCCGGCAGCAGGTGCCGGTGGGGGCCGTCCTCGGCCGCGTTGCCCTGGAACCACTCCCGGTCGTACAGGGTGATCGGGCCGAAGGTCTGCGTCATGCCCGTGATCCGCGCCTTCGCGAAGGCGTGCCACACCACGTGGTGGCCCCGGCGCGGGGCGGCCGTCAGCAGGCGCGCGGCGAGGTCGAGCCGCTCCTCCTCGGACAGGGCGGCCACCGCCCCGGAGCCCCGCCGGGCCGGGGCGTCCGGGCCGGTGGGCTCCCCGAGGGCGTGCCGGGCCCCGCGGACGTCCGCGCTCCGGTCGCGCAGGACGCCCGCGACGACGCCCAGCAGCCCGGCGCAGCCGCGTTGGGAGCGTTCCAGGAGGGCGCGGAGCAGGGCGGTGCGCAGCCGGACGGCCTCGTGGCCCAGGCCGTCCCGGACCGAGGCCGCGAGGTCCTGCCAGGCCAGGAGCAGGGCGTCCTCGGCGCAGGACGCCCGGTCGAGCGCGAGCAGCAGCCGGTGGGCCAGCGCCACCCGCTCCCGCGCCCCCGCCGCGGGCAGGCCCGCCAGCGCGGAGCGCAGCGCGTCGAGATGGGGGGCCAGCCCCCGCGCGTACCGCGGTCCCAGTCGCTCGGCGCCGTGCTCGAAGTCCTTGATGGCGGCCCGCCAGTAGAAGGCGTGCCGCTTCTCGAAGTCGCGCGGATCCTCCAGCCAGGAGCGGAGCTGCTCGAGCGTCTCCGGGAAGGTCAGGTCCACGTCGTCCGTCTCGTACCAACGGTCGCCGAGGGCCTCCGCCAGCGCGAAGGTCCACGACGGATCGACCACGACTTCCCCGAAGAACATGTGCTCCAGTCTGCCCGTTCGCCTCACCGGCCGGTCGCCGGGGAGCGGGTCGGCGGGGGCGACGGGTCAGCGGCAGAGCTCCATGACGGTCTCCTCGAAGTCCGGGAACTCCTCGGCCGCCAGCTCGATCACGGCGCCGGCCGAGCGGCGCCGGTCCGGCGCGAACCGCTCGGCGATCTCCGCGAACTCGGGCGGGGCGGGCGCCGTTCCTCCGGGCGCGTACGAGGTGACGGCCTCCAGCGGCCCGCAGCCGTCGGCCAGCAGCCACAGGAAGTCGCCCAGGTCGCGCGCGACGACGCCGGTCTCGCCCTCGGAGCCGAGGAAGACGACGGGCTGCTCGGCCAGCGGTCGGCCCGGACGCACCGACCAGAACGCCGCGTATCCGCCCGTACCGTCCTGTCCGAAGACGTGGAAGTCGCTGCCGTCGATCTCGTGGTTCCCGGTCCAGGCCTGGAACCAGTCGGTCGTGTCGGCGACGGACAGGAAGGCGGGGAAGGGCTCGAAGTCGACGCCGTGGCCGTCGGCGTAGTCGAACGGGGCGGCCATCGCGGCGGCGAGCGCGGCAGGGAACGGGAGGTCATCGTTGTACTTCACCGCAACAGGCTAGCCACCGGCTCCGACAGCGCCGGCCCGGGGCCCACGGCCGGGCGCGCTGGCGACGGCGCCGGTGTTCCGCGCCCGCGGGTCAGCCCCTCGCGTGCTGGTGCAGGGAGGCGGCCAGGAGGTGCGAGTCGAGCAGCGAGGCGTCCGCCGTGCGGTCCGCCCGCGCGTAGCCCGCCAGCATCCGCTTGGTGAGCACGAGCGCCTCGGGCGAGCGCCGTACGAGGGGCCCGGTCCAGGCGGCGATCACCTCGTCCAACCGGTCGAGGGGGGCGATCCGGTGGAGCAGGCCGAGCCGGTGGGCCGTCCCGGCGTCGAAGACGTCGCACGTGAGCATGAGCTCGCGGATCCGGGAGGCGCCGACCTCGCCGACCAGGCGTCCCATCGCCCCGCCCCACGCGGGCGGCAGCCCCACGCCCACCTCCGGCATGCGGAAGCGGCTGGTGTCCGCACCGGCGCGCAGGTCGCAGAAGGAGGCGAGGGCGAGACCCGCGCCGATGACCCGCCCGTGCAGCCGGGCGATGGTGACCGCGTGGGTGTTCTCCAGGGCCTGGCACAGGCGGTGCGCCTTGTCGGCGACGCGCCGCAGGCCGACCCCGGACGGATCGGCGGCCAGCGCCTCCCGGTACTCGCCGCGGTCGGCGCCGAGGCAGAAGTCCGTACCCAGTGACGAGAGCGTCAGGATCCGGACGTCGGGTCTCTCGTGCAGGTCGTCCAGGAGGTTGATGAGGTCGTCGAGGACCGCGGTGTCCAAGGTGTCCTCCTGCCCCCAGGGGTTGAGGCGCACGTGCAGCACGGGGCCGTCCTGGTCGACGCGCACCGCCTTGGGGGCGATCCGGGCGCGCGCGGGGGCCGGGCCGGGGGTGGGGGCGTGGGTGGGCGTGGGGGAGCGGGGCGGTTCGATCATGCGACGGCTACGTCCAGGTTCAGCAGGCGTCGGAAGGCCACGCGGGGCGCCATCGACGGGGGGCGTACGAGGGTGAGGCGCGGAAGGCGCCGGATCAGCTGGTGGAGGAGGGTCGTGGCTTCGAGGCGGGCCAGCGGCGCGCCGAGGCAGTAGTGGATGCCGCCGCTGAAGGCGAGGTGGCCGGGTGCGCGCCGGGGGTCGAAGCGGTCCGCGTCGTGGTGTCGGGCCGGGTCCCGGTGCGCCGCTCCGACCAGCAGGTGGACCATCTCGTCCCGGCGGATCTCGACGCCCCCCAACACGCTGTCCCGCGAGGCGACCCGGCTGATCACGTGGGTGGGCGGGTCGTAGCGCAGCGACTCCTCCACGAACCCGGACACGAGGTCGGGGTCGTCGGCGACCGCGTCCCAGCGTTCGGGGCTCTCGACGAGCCGGAGCGCGGTCGTCGCCAGCAGCGTCGAGGTGGTCTCCAGCGCGGCCAACAGGATGAACAGCACCAGGAAGTAGACGCCCTCGTCGGCCTTGTCCCGGTCGGGCTCGATCCCGTCCCACGTCCGGATCCACCGGGTGACGGGGTCGTCGCCGGGACGGGAGCGTCGTTCGCGCACCAACTCCGTGAAATAGGTGCGCAGTTCGAGCGTGGCCGCGTCGGACAGTGCCAATTGGCTGGCCGAGGGCAGCAGTTCCTGGGCGAAGACCTGGTCGTGCGTCAACTCCCGCAGCCTGGGCCAGTCCGCCGGTGGCAGCCCGAGCCAGCCGCCTATGGTGGCCACCGGCAGCTCCTCGCAGACGAGCGCGGAGAAGTCGGCCTCGCCGGTGCGTATTCGCTCGGTGAAGGCGTCGAGGAGTCGATGCGTGGCCCGGTCCACGTGGCGGCCGATGCACTCCATCGTGGACCGGTCGAAGGTACCGGCCGCCCGCCGCACCCGGGTGTGGTCCGGGGTGTTGAGCGCGGCCAGCGTGTTGCTCATCTCGCGCGAGGAGGAGGCGTTCCAGCGCGTCCCCGACTCCTGGCGCGCGCGCCAGGCCCGGTCGGGCTCCAGCCACTCGCGGCTGCGCAGGACCTGGTCGCAGGCGGCGAAGCCCGTCACCACGGAGCCGCCCCAGGGAGCGGGCACGACTTCGCCCCGTGCGAGCAGCTCCGCGTAGATGGGGAAGGGGTCGGCCTGCCCTCCGGCCGTGCGCAGACGGGAGAAGAGGGAGGCGGACGCCCTGCGGTCGTACGACGGAGTTGTGGCAACCCCCATGATGGCGGCTCCTTTCTGAAGACCAGCCGCCATGCATACCCACATGATCGTTAAAGCATCCATGGAGGCCGGCTACTCAGGAGGTTCGTGGGACTGCTGGGATCACATACGCCTCATTCGCCCCGGGTCCAGGCCAGAAAGCGACTGAACAGTCCGCCCTTGGCCTGCGGCGCGCCACCGGCCTTCGGGCGCTCCGGTCCGGCGTGGGAGGGCGGGGCGGTGGCGCCGGTGGGCGAGGGCGCGACCGGCTGCTGCTGGTGCGGCTGACCCGCGGTCGACCCCATCGTCTCGGCCGCCTGGGGAGCGGACCGCGGCGTGAAGCGGATCGGCAGGGTGACCAGCGTGCGGCTCCACGGACTCGGCGCCCAGGTGAGCGACTTGAACGGGACGCGCATCTCCACGTCCAGCAGCTGGTTCAGCAGCGCCTCCACGGCCGTCACCGCGATCATGAAGGCCGGATCCTTGGCGGGGCAGGCGTGCGGACCCGCGCCGAAGGCCAAGTGAGCCTTGGTGTTGAGCTGTTCGCGGTGCGCGGTCAGCTTCGGGTCGGTGTTGGCCGCTGCGAAGGAGATCAGCAGCGGGTCGTTGGCGCGGACCACCCGGTTGCCGAGTTCGACGTCGTGCGTCGGGTAGTGGGCGGCGTAGTTGGCGATCGGCGCGTAGTTCCAGAGGGTCTGCCAGACCGCGTCCTCGACCGGCAGGCCTTCCTGCCAGTCCTCGCCGAGGTACAGGGCGCTGCTGGTGCCGATGGCGGCGGCGAGCGGGGCCGTACCGCCGGAGAGCAGGGTGACCAGCTGGTGCAGCACCTCCTCGTCGCTGAGCTGCGCCGGGTGCTCCATCAGGCGCGTGGTCAGGTCGCCCGTCGGCCGCCGCCGCTTGAGGGCGATCAGCTCGGTGAGCGCCCCGCCCAGGACCTCGTCGGCCCCGGGGGTCCCCTCGAAGATGCCGCTGATCCCGGCGATCACGCGGTCGCCGATCTCGGGCGGGCAGCCGAACAGGTCGCTGAAGACCAGCAGGGGCAGCGGCTGGGCGTACTCGGCCATCAACTCCGCCTGCCCGAGCACATCGGTGCTGAACTGGCTGATCAGGTACTGGGCGGACTGCTGCGTCTGCCGGATGAGCTGGTGCTCGTTGACCGTGGCGAGGCTGTCGGTGACCGCCCGCCGCAGTCGGGCGTGGGCGGCGCCGTCGCTGAAGAGCGCGTTGGGGCGGTAGCCCATCATCGGCAGCGCCGGGCTGTCGGCCGGGACGCGCCCTTCGGCCAGGGCGTTCCAGCGGCGGGAGTCGCGCACGAAGGAGGCGGGGTTCTGCAGGACGTAGAGGGCCGCGTCGTAGGTGGTGACGAGCTCGGCGTGGACGCCGGGGGCGATGTCCACGGGCGCGCTGTGCCCGAAGGAACGCAGCTGCGCGTAGTGGCCGTCGGGATCGGCCCCGAAGGCCGCGCCGTACAGCTGGACGTTCCCGTGCGCGGGGCAGCCGGGGGGTATCTCCTGGGGATCACGGGGCTGTTGCATTCCTGCGCTCCTAGCCGAGTTGGGACATGAGGTGTTTCACGAGGGTGATGAGGGCCTGCGCCGAGGAGTTCTCGTCCCGCACGTCGCACTCCACGACGGGGGTCTCGGCGGTGAGGTTGAGGGCCTCGCGCACCTCGTCGAGGGGGTAGGACGTGGTGCCCGCGAAGTGGTTCACGGCGATGGCGTAGGTCAGGCCGAAGCGCTCGACGAGGTCCAGCACGGGGAAGGACTCGTGCAGCCGCTCCGGGTCGACCAGGACCAGCGCGCCCAGCGCTCCCCGGGAGAGCTCCTCCCACATCTCCTTGAAACGCTCCTGGCCGGGCGTTCCGAAGAGGTAGAGCACCAGGGTGTCGCTCAGCGTGAGCCGACCGAAGTCCATCGCGACGGTCGTGGTCGTCTTGTCGGGGGTGCCCGACAGGTCGTCGAAGCCCACGCTGGCCTCGGTGATCTCCTCCTCGGTCCGCAGCGGCTCGATCTCGGAGAGGCTGCCGATGCAGGTGGTCTTGCCGACCCCGAAGTGCCCCACTATGAGGATCTTCACCGCGTGGGAGACATCTGGATCCAGGTACACGGGTTACGCTCCGAATCGATTCTTCAGGCCCTCGAGCACAGCGCTGACCAGTTCCCTGTCAACCCGTTCGGCACGCGGTATCGGCGTCCTGGCGAGAATGAGACGGTCCTCCTCCAGCTGCGCCAGCAGGATGCGGACGACGCCCAGGGGCAGGCGGGTGTGTCCCGCCACCTCGGCCACGGAGAGGAAGCCGTTCGCGACCAGGTCCATGACCTGCCCCGCTTCGGGGGAGAGGGTGCGCGCGGAGACCGGCGCGTCCTGCGCCGCCGCGGCGGTCACGAGCGTGGTGTGCTCGTACTCGTGGTCCGGCGGCAGCGCCCGTCCGTTCGTGATCACGAAGAGGGGGACTAACGGGGACGTCAGCTCCAACTCCTCGTCCTGCTCGGACCCGTCAGGCATGGCCTGTCCCCTTCTCCGGTGTCGCCGCCGCGGTCAGTCGGGGAACCACCTCGTGCAGCCGCGTGGCGAACTTCTCGATGTCGCAGTCGTGTTCGGCGGCGGCGGCCAGGAAGGCATCGGGGCCGGCGGCCATGAGGAAGATCCAGCCGTGTTGGAACTCGATCACCGTCTGGCGCCACCGCGCGTCCTCGGCGGCGCCCGCGAACTGGGAGGTGACCCGGCTGTAGGCGTGGATGCCCGTCATGGCCGCGGAGATCGTGTCCGCGAGGTCGCGGCTCACCCCGGCCGTCGCCCCGCGGGGGAGCCCGTCCGAGCCCAGCAGCACCGCGTGGCGGGCGCCCTCGACCTCGGACACCACCTGGTCGAGCTCACCGAGGACGAATCCGGGGTGGGCGGCGTCCTGCTGCCGACCGGCGCCCCTGCGCCCGCCCGCGACCTCCTCGGCACTCACCCGGGGCGGCGAGGTGAGGTTGGTGCCCAGCCGGGCGACGAGACGGTGCATGCGGAAGGAGATCTGCTGCATGTCCACGTCGGGCGCGGCCGCGGCGGCGAGGTACGAGCCCTGCCCCGCCCCGATCAGGAAGCTCCAGCCGTGCGAGAACTCGATGATGGTCTGGTTCCACTGCCGGTCCTCCTCCGGTCCGGCGAAGTGGGCCGCGGCCCGGCTGAGCGACTGCATCCCGGCCATGGCGGCGGAGATGGTGCGCACGTCCGTCTCGGCCAGCCCCTCCGTCGCGCCGCGCGGAAGGCCGTCCGCGGACAGCAGGACGGCGTGCCGGGCCCGGGGCACGTTGTGCACGATGTCCTGGAGCATCCACGAAAGGTCTGCGGTCATGCCTCTTCGGGCCCTTCGAACGAGGTGACGTCAAGGTTGCGACCGGAGAGCGTGCCGCGCTGGAAGGCCCCCAGGCCGCGCCCGGAGGGGCGGCCCGACTCCTGCGGGGCCCGCACCGGCGGCGGCGCGTCGCCGGGATCGGGCACGCTCGCGATGGGCGCCTGGCGCGCGCCGCGCTTGGGCAGACCGTGCATCGTGCGCGAGGGCGCGACCTGCGGCCGGCTCTCGGGGGCGCGCCGGATGTTGCTGACCGGGGCCTCGGGGGCCGTCGGTATCTCCTCCATGGTCCACAGCTCCTCGGGCAGGAGGACGACGGCCCTGACGCCGCCGTACCGGGAGACACCGGTGACGTCCACCCGGAAGCCGTGCTGACGTGCGATCAGGCCGATGACCGGGAAGCCGAACTTGGGCTGCGTCCCGAGCTGCGACAGCCGGGGCGCGACCTCGCCGGAGAGCAGCGCGGTCGCCCGCTGCCGGTCCTCGTCGTTCATGCTCACACCGGCGTCGTCGATGACGATGCACAGGTTGCTCTGGACGCGCTGGAACGTCACCTCGATCGGAGCGTCGTGCTGCGAGAAGCTGGCGGCGTTGTCGAGCAGCTCCGCCACGGCGAGGGCGACGGGCGCGACCGCGGACGCCTTCAGGGCGAGACCGGTCTGCTGCATGATGGCGACCCGGTGGAAGTTGCGGATCTGGCTCTGGGCGCTGCGCACCACGTCGTAGACGCTGGCGGGCCTGTTGCGCCGGCCGAGCGGCGCACCGCACATGACGGCGATGCCCTGGGCCTTGCGCGCCATCTGGGCGTTGGCGTGGTTGACGTCCAGCAGGTCGCTGAGGACGGCGTGGCCGCCGTACGTGCGCTGGATGCCGTCCAGGAGCGTCGTCTGCTCGGCCGCGAGGCTCTGCAGCAGACTGGCGGCGCCCTTGAGGACGGCCTTGGTGTTCTCCTCCGCCGCTTCCTTGGCCTCGCGGAGCGTGGCCTCCTGCCCGCTGCGGAACCTCTGCAGCTCGGCGCGCGAGGCGTGCAGGTGGCCGTCGGCGGTGAGCAGTTGCTGCCGCAGCTCGGCCTCCGCCTGCTCCTTCTTCGCCTCCAGCGCCCTGTTGCGGGCGACGAGTGCCGCGACCGCGACCACGGCTATCGCCGCCACCGCAACCAAGCACCACACAAGTGCGTCTCGATTCATGGAAACCTTTCCCGGCGCATGGCGTGCGGACGGCTGCAGATGCACCTCGAGAGGCCCCGCAACGCAACTGATCGGCACCGTCCACCTGCTGTTACGCGGAGAACATGGCGCCGATCGCAAATCTGCATCTGCGTCAAAGTAGATCAAGATCACAGATGCCGGGATGCTATCACCCGGTTCTTCGGCCCCTCGACGCCTGCCAGGGCGCGACAAAAGCCCAGCTCAGCGCTCACGAGAGCGTCCTGACATGGCCTTTGGGCCCGGCATCCGCCGTCGCCGACGTGCCTCGCGGGAGATCCGTTCAACAGTTCTTCATGCGAGGAGTGACAATCTCTCACATCGATCTGAGGCTCCGTCAAGCGTGCCCCTGAGGGCCTTCGTCGACGCACACCACCGCCCGGACAAGGGGCAGGGGCGGCCAGGATGGCCTGAACTCGTCGGGTCCGGAGCTCCGCGGGGAGGCCCGCGCACCGCGTGCCCCCGCCCTCTTCCGTCACCCTCCGTGTCCGCGCGCGGGTGCCCGTGGGGGAGGGGTGGCGGGTGGAGCGGGGTGGGGAGGGAGCGGCCGGGTTCGCGCCCGTCCCCGGAGTCGCGCGGAGGGGGCGCCGGTCCCCGTTCCGTCGTTCGCAGGAGCTAAGTCGATCAACGGGGCCCGGGTCCGCCCGCGTCGACGGCGCCCCCGTCCCGGCACGAGAAGAGGGGCCCCCGACCGGCTCGTGGCCGGTTGGGGGCCCCTCTCGCACTCCTTCGTGGGGGGTGCGCACTTCCGCGCCGTGCGCGTACGGCGTGCGGTCAGCGCGCGGCGGGCGCGGCCAGGCGCTGCAGGTAGTAGGTCAGGCCGCCGAACACGCTGTCGAATCCGCTGGAACCGGCCAGGTAGAGCGAGCCGTCCGGCGTGCTGGCCAGCGAGGACACGCCGTTCATGCCCGGCTGGATCCCGCCGACGACCTCCCACGCGCCACCGGTCCAGCGCAGCAGGTTCCCCGCGCCGCTGACCCCCACGTGGACCTGGCCGCCGTATACGGCGAAGGAGTGGGCGAACGTGGCCCCCGGGACGTCACGGCGGGTCCACGCGGTGCCGTCCCAGTGGTTGACGTACGCCCCGGTGAGCGGCGCGCCCTGGCCCCTCTCGTCCAGGACGGAGCCCGACACCCAGACGTCGTCGGGGCCGTTGCTCCTGACCTCCTGCAGCAGGGTGCTGACCTTGGCCGTACCCGGAACCGGGACCTCGGTCCACCGGGTGCCGTCGAAGTGGAGGGCGAGCGCCTGGAAACGGTCGTTGGCCGTACCGCCCGCGTCGCGGTGGCCGACGGCCCAGATGTCGTTCTCCGCCCGTACGTCGATGGCCGCGAGGTCGCCGGAGAACTGGTCGAAGGTGGTGGTGTTCCAGGACGTCCCGTTCCAGTGCGTCACCACCGGGGTCCAGCGGCCGCCCGCGCGGGAGTTGCCGACCGCCCACAGGCTCTTGCGGCCGACGGCCTCGGCTGCCTGGAATTCGAGGTTCCGGGTGTCCGGGTTGAGGTTGCCCGACCACCTGGTCCCGTCGTAGTGGTGGATGCGGAAGACGCCGGTGCTCGTGTCCTTGCGGCCGATGGCCCACAGGTCGTCGGTGGCGGTGGCGGTCAGCGTGGTGACGCTCGCGTCGGCCGGCGGCGTCAGCTCCTTCCAGGCGTTCCCGGTCTTCTGCCACACCTTCTCCGACAGCCTGCAACTGCCGCAGGTGCCCCGGCGGGTCTTGGCGAAGGCGTTCTGCGCGTCCAGGGGCAGGATGTACGCGCCCCCCTCCCCGGCGACGGGCTGCGACAGCGTCTCCCAGACCGGAGCCGCGGCGTTCGCCGGCGCCGCGGCCAGCGCGACGCCGACGACGGCGGTCACCGCGGCCGCACGCAGGGTGCGGCCGACGTTCCTGATCATCTTCTTCTCCAGGTCCACAGTGGTACGCACGGGCCGGCCCCACCGCCGCGTCACGACAGCGGGCCCTCGATTCGCACGCCGGAGGCCCCGCACGACCGACAGCGCCCCCGCGCCAGCTCCCCCGACACACTGCTCCGCATCCTGACGCCGCCCCCTATCCACCCACCAAGCCGCCAATATCCACCGGCTTTCCGCCGGGTATCCACCCGCGGCGGGGCGTCGCGCGCCCCTACAACCAGTCGCGCTTCTTGAAGACCAGGTACAGGCTCACGCACACCACGGCCATCAGCAGGATCGCGAAGGGGTAGCCCGCGGCCCACTTCAGTTCCGGCATGGTCTCGAAGTTCATGCCGTAGATGGTGCCGACCAGGGTGGGGGCGAAGAGGATGGCGGCCCAGGAGGAGATCTTCTTGATTTCCTCGTTCTGTTCGAAGCCCGCTTCGGCCAGGGCGCGCATTTCGGCGTTCTGTTGTTGGGAGACCAGGGTGGCGTTGACCGTGAGGATTTCGGTCAGGGCCTGGCGGAAGCCGTCGACGCGTTCGCTGGTGTGGGTCACGTGGTCCGCCACGTCGCGGAGGTAGCGCTGGAGTTCCTCGTCGGTGCCGTACTTCGCGAAGCCCGCCATCAGGCTGTGGAGCATGCCGACCAGGGGGCGGGTGGCGCGTTGGAACTCGACCATTTCGCGGGAGAGTTCGTAGATGCGGCGGGAGACCTCGGGGTCGCCGCGGAAGACCTCGGTCTCGATCTCGTCCATGTCGTTCTGGACGCCCTCGACGACCGGGGCGTAGCCGTCGACCACGACGTCGAGGATGGCGTAGAGGGCCGCTTCCGGGCCGAGGGCCAGGAGTTGCGGGGTCTCCTCCATCCGGCGGCGGACCGCGGGGAGGTCCGGGGCGGCGCCGTGGCGGACGGTGATCAGGAAGTCGGGGCCGACGAAGATGTGCAGTTCGGCGAAGTCGACCTCCTCCAGGGCGTCCAGGTAGCGGGCGGCGCGCAGCACGACGAAGAGGGTGTCGCCGTAGCGCTCCAGCTTGGGGCGCTGGTGGGCCTCCAGGGCGTCCTCGATGGAGAGCGGGTGCAGGTTGAACTCCGCGGCGAGGGAGTGGAGTTCGGACTCCGTCGGGCGGTGCAGGCCGATCCAGGCCATGCCGCCGGGCTGTTCGCGCAGGCGGCGGAAGGTCTCGGCGAGGTTGGTGGGGGAGGCGATCCTGCGGCCCCCGTGGTAGACGGCGGAGTCGACCACGCTCCGGTGGCCCGGGGCCGCGGGGGTGGGCTCCGGCGGGTGCGGGGGCGGCGTGGGGCGGCGGCGGTCCGGGCGCTCCGGCATCGGGGTCCCGCTTCCGTGAGGGGTGGAAGGTGTGCGTGCGCGTGGGTGAAGGATATGCGGAATATGCCGGGTATCGGTGTGCAAACGGGGTGGGCGGGACGGTGGGTCGTCAGTTGCGGACAGAAGCTGTCCGCAAGGCGGGTTAGCGTGAGGTCATGGCCTCCACGACACCGCACCACGCCGACCGCGCGCCCGTGCTCGACGCCCGCGCGCTGAACCGTGCCACCCTCGCCCGCCAGCTGCTCCTCGAGCGGACCGGGCGCTCCGCGGGGGACGCGGTCGCGCACCTCGTCGGGCTCCAGGCGCAGAACGTGAAGCCGCCCTACTACCAGCTCCAGGCACGCCTCCTCGGCTTCCGCGCCGCGGAGTTGGCCGGGGCGATGGAGTCCCGCGAGGTCGTGCGCATGGTGACGATGAGGTCCACGATCCACACCCACACCGCGGCCGACGCCCTCGCCCTGCGCTCCTTGGTGCAACCCGCCCGGGACCGGGAGATCGGGAACTTCCGCAAGGGGCTCGTCGGGGTCGACCTGGAGCGCCTCGCCGACGTCGCGCGGGCCCGCGTCGAGAGCGCGCCGCGCACCATGGGGGAGCTGCGCACGGAGCTGCTCGCCGAGTGGCCGGACGCGGACCCCGCCTCGCTCGCGGTCGCCGCGCGCTGCAAGCTGCCCCTGGTCCAGGTCACGCCGCGCGGGGTGTGGGGACGCAGCGGGCAGGTCCGGCTCACCACGCTCGAGAACTGGCTCGGTGACCGCGCGGACGCCCCGGCGCCGCCCGCCGTGGACGAGGTGGTGCTCCGCTACCTCGGCGCCTTCGGGCCCGCGTCCGTCAAGGACATGCAGGTCTGGGCCGGGCTCACCCGACTGCGCGAGGCCTTCGAGCGGCTGCGGCCCGAGCTCCTCGTCTTCCGGGACGAGAACGGCGTCGAGCTCTTCGACCTGCCGGACGCGCCCCGACCGGACGCGGGCACCCCGGCCCCGCCCCGCTTCCTACCCGAGTTCGACAACCTGCTCCTCTCGCACGCCGACCGTACGCGCGTGGTCCCCGCCGCGCTCAAGGGACGTACCTGGAAGGGCAATCAGGCCTACCGCACCCTGCTCGTCGACGGATTCCTCGCCGGGGTGTGGAAAGCCACCGGCGACGGCCTGACCGTCGAGCTGTTCGACGAGGTCACCGGCGCCCAGCGGCGCGCGATCGTCGAGGAGGGGGAGTCGCTGCTCCGGTGGATGGCGGAGGAAGGCGCGGGCGGCGAGGGGACGGACGGCGAGGGGACGGGCGGCGAGGGGGCTGACGGCGTGCGTTTCGGGGCGCTCGCCGGGTGACCCCCGCCCACCCGGGAGGTCCGTGCCAGACTCCCCCTACGTGAAGCCGGCACCCCGATGCACCCGATACAGGAGAGAACCATGCGCATTCCGATGACCGTCGCGGACTTCCTCGACCGGGCGGAGTTGGGGTTCGCCGCCAGCCCCGGCGTGATCGACGAGCCGGACCAACCGGGGCCGCCCGTACCGCTGTCGACGTACGGACGGTTCGGCGAGCGGGTCCGCGCCTGGCAGGCGGGGCTGGACGCGCTCGGCGTGGGCGAGGGCGAGCGGGTCGCGGTGGTCAGCCACAACTCGGCGCGGATGCTGGAGCTGTTGTTCGCCGTGCCGATGAGCGGCCGGATCTGCGTGCCCATCAACTTCCGCCTCAAGCCCGAAGAGATCGACTACATGCTGCGCCAGAGCGGCGCCTCGGTCCTCTTCGTCGACCCCGAGCTCGACGCGGCGCTCTCCGGCATCACCGCCCGCCACCGCTTCGTCTTCGGCGAGGAGACCGAGCGGCACGTGATGCGCTTCGGGGTCGAACCGCGCCCGTGGTCGCACCCGGACGAGGACGCGACGGCGACGATCAACTACACCTCGGGCACGACCGCCCGGCCCAAGGGCGTGCAGCTCACCCACCGCAACATCTGGGTCAACGGGCTCACCTTCGCCCTGCACGCCCGGGTGTGGGAACGCGACGTCTACATGCACACCCTGCCGATGTTCCACTGCAACGGCTGGGGCATGCCCTACGTGATGGCCGGGCTCGGGGTCAAGCAGGTCGTCCTGCGCAAGGTCGACGGCGCCGAGATCCTGCGACGCGTCGAGGAGCACGGCGTCACGCTGATGTGCGGCGCGCCCGCCGTGTGGAACTCGGTGCTGGACGCGGCGGCGACCTGGGAGGGCGAGATCCCGGGACGGGACCGGGTACGGGTCATCTGCGCCGGTGCGCCCCCGCCGAGCCGGACGATCCAGCGCATGGGCGACGAGCTCGGCTGGGAGTTCACCCAGATCTACGGCCTGACCGAGACCTCGCCGCTGCTCACCTTCAACCGCGCGCGGCCCTCCGACGCGGAGCTGCCCGCCGAGGAGCGGGCGCGCAAGCTGTCGCGGGCGGGGTTGCCGGCGCTCGGGGTCAAGCTGAAGGTGTCCGACTCCGGCGAGGTCCTGGCCCGGTCGAACGTCGTGCTCGACGGCTACTGGGACAAGGCGCAGGAGACCGCCGCGGCCCTGGAGGACGGCTGGTTCCACACCGGTGACGGCGGCACGATCGACGCGGCCGACGGACACCTGACGATCGCCGACCGGAAGAAGGACGTGATCATCACCGGCGGGGAGAACGTCTCCTCGATCGAGGTGGAGGACACGATCTTCAGCCACCCGGCGGTGGCCGAGGTCGCCGTCATCGGAGTGCCGCACGAGAAGTGGGGCGAGACGATCAAGGCGCTCGTGGTCCTCGTCGACGGGGCGGCGGCGCAGGAGGCCGACATCATCGCCCACTGCAAGCAGCGGATGGCCGGTTACAAGGCGCCGACGTCCGTCGAGTTCCGCACCGCCATCCCGCGCACGGCCACGGGGAAGATCCAGAAGTTCAAGCTGCGCGAGCCGTACTGGGCCGGTTTCGAGCGCGAGGTCAACTGACGCCGCGCGGGGCAGGGGCGGCGAGGAGCCGGACGGGCCGTGGTGCGGCCCGTCCGGGTGCCTTCACGGGCGGCGGGCCGCGTCCCAGGAGCGCCACAGCGCCGCGTAGGCCCCGTCGGCCGCCAACAGGGCGTCATGACTGCCGAGTTCGACGATCTCCCCGCGCTCCATGACCGCGATGCGGTCGGCGTCGCGCACGGAGTCGAGGCGGTGGACGATCGAGATGACCGTGCGCCCTTCGATCAGCGCGGCGAGGGAGCGCTCGACGCGCCGCGAGGCGGTCGAGTCCAGCAGCGCGGTGGCCTCGTCGAGCACCAGGGCGTACGGATCGGACAGCAGCAGGCGCGCGAGCGCCAGCTGTTGCGCGTGCGACGCGGACACCGGCGCGGCGCCCGGCCCGATCTCGCTGTCCAGGCCCTCGGGCAGGGATCGGGCCCAGTCCCCCAGGAGTACGGTCTCCAGCGCGTCCCACAGCGCGGCGTCCGCCAGCGCGTCCGCCACCGGATCCGGTGCCGCGGCCGAGTCCGGTGCCCCGCCCGGCTCCGATGCCCCGCCCGGCTCCGGCGCCGGATCCGCGCCGTCGCGGGCCAGGGTGAGGTTGTCCCGTACCGTGCCCGTGAAGACGTGCTGCTCCTGGGTCACGAGGACGATCTCGCGCCGCAGTTGGCCGACCGGCAGCGTGGTGAGGGGGGCGCCGCCGATGCTCACGGTTCCCCGGGTGGGCAGGTGCACGCCCGCGAGGAGCTTGCCCAGCGTGGACTTGCCCGCCCCCGAGGCCCCGACCACGACGAGCCGCTCGCCCGGGGCGATCTCCAGGTCGATGCCCGCGAGCACCTCCGGGCCCGTCCCGTAGTCGAAGCCGACGCCGTCCAACCGGATGACGTGGCCGTCGGTGGCCGCCGGCGGGCGCGGCTCCTCGCGGGGCAGCAGGTCGACGCCGAGGATCCGGCGCAGCGCCGCGTTGCCGATCTGCAGTTCGTCGGTCCAGGTCAGCAGGTCGTTGAGGGGCTCGCCGAGGGCCTGGACGTAGAGGACCACGGCGGTCAGCTCCGCGAGGCCCACCTCGCCGCGCTGGT
Source organism: Streptomyces sp. NPDC059917 (assembly GCF_042730635.1). NCBI lineage: Bacteria > Bacillati > Actinomycetota > Actinomycetes > Kitasatosporales > Streptomycetaceae > Streptomyces > Streptomyces sp. NPDC059917. Next base: position 13,627 of record NZ_JBHWLC010000072.1, on the reverse strand, counting down.
AGGCGAGACCGCCGATCAGCAGGGTCAGGGCCATCGGGACCATGGTGGCGAGGTCCAGGCTGGGGAACCAGACGGTCTGGAGCCAGGTGGTGCGCTGGCGGGTGCGCACGACCCGGTCGACGGCCGCGCCGTGGCGGCGCACCTGGCGGGGGCCGAGCCCGAGGGCCTCGACGGTGGCCGCGCCCCGGGTGGTCTCGTGCGTGGCGGCCAGCACCTCGGCCTCCTCGGCGAGGAGGCGTTCGTACGCACGGGTGGCGCGCGGCCGGTACCACCAGGTGGACAACGCGGCGAAGGGCACCCCGGCCAGCAGGCCGAGGGCGAGGAGCGGTGAGGTGAGCAGGATCGCCGCGATGGTGAAGACGAGGGTCACCGCGGCCAGCGCGATGCGCGGAACGGCCTGCCGGATGCTCTCGTTGAGGCGGTCGGCGTCGGTGGTGGCGCGGCTGAGGAGGTCGCCGGTGCCCACGGACTCCACTTCGGACAGCGGCAGTCCGAGGACGCGCCGCACGAAGTCCTCACGGGTGCGGGCGAGGACGCGCTCGCCGAGCAGGGTGGCCTGGGTGCGGGCGGCCCGGGCGAGCAGGGCGTGGCCGACGAGGATCGCCACGAAGACGAGCGCGAGGGTGTCGACCCGGGCCGCGGTGGTGCCGTTCTTGACCGATTCGACGAGGTGGCCCAGCAGTTGGGGGCCGACCAGGCTCGCGATCAGGGCGGCCGCGAACAGGCCGAAGGTGAGGGTCAGGCGGCGGGCCTCGCCCCGGACGAAGGCGCCGATCCAGCGGCGCACCGCCGCCCGGTCGGCGAGCGGGAGCCGCCGGGGCGCGCCGCCGGGCCCGGCCGCCGGGTCGGCGTCCGGCCCCGCGTCCGGATTCGCCCCGCCCCCGTTCGGACCGGTGCCCGGGCGCCCGGCGTCGGGGCCGGACGCGGGGGAGCGGGTGGGCGCGGTGGTCATGAGGGCACTCCTGCGGGGCGGTCGGGGGCGCCGGGGTCGGCGTCCTCGGTGGGGCTCGTGCGGGTCGGGGTCCGGGTCGGCGACGGGTCCGGGGGGAGGGTCAGCCGGTGGTCGGCGACGCTCCGCCACAGCGGGCTGTCGCTGAACACCACCGTCGTCCGCCCGGCGCGCAGCGCCGCCACGCGGTCGACGATGCGCGCCTCCGTGTGCGCGTCGACGGAGGAGGTGGGGTCCTCCAGGACCAGCACGTCGGGGGCGGCGAGCAGGGCGCGGGCGAGGATCAGGCGCTGGCGCTGGCCCCCGGACAGGGTCCGGCCCCCCTCGTCCAGCCGGGCCTCCAAGCCACCGGGCAGGGCGTCGACGACATCACCGGCATCGGCGGCGAACAGCGCCCGGTCCAGGTCCTGTCGGGGTCGATCCCGCCCGGCGGTGAGCTCCTCCCGTACGGCGCCGCTGAACAGGGTGTCGGACGGGCCCGAGCGCAGCACCCGTACGCGCAGCTCGTCCGGGTCGGTCCGGTCCAGGGGGACGCCGCCGAGCCGGACGGCGGTCGGCCCGGGGTGGGCTCCGGGGCGGGTGAGCAGATCGGCGAGGTCGCCGGTGCGGTCGGCGGGGGCGGTGACCACGGTGAGCAGGCCCGCCCCGGCGGTGATGCCGGCGTCCGTGTGGACGAGCCCGAGGGTGCCCGCGGGCAGGGGTTCGGGGTCCGTGGGGCGGTCGGCCTGCGGGGTCAGGCGCAGCAGGGTGCAGACCCGGCCGGCCGCGACCTTGGCGAGGCTGAGGGTTTCGGCGGCCTCGGTGGCGGTGCTCACCGGCAGGGTGAGGAAGGCGGACGCGCCGTAGAACGCGACGAGTTCACCGGCGCTGATGGTGCCGTCCAGCGCGAGACGGGCGCCGAGCCACACGATGCCCACCGTGACCAGACCCGGCAGCAGGACACCGGCCGCCTGCAACCAGGCCTCCATCCGGCCGGCCGACTCGCCCGCCCGCCGCACCTGTTGGCTGGTGCGCCGGAAGCGTTCGGCGAAGCCCGCCTCCCCGCCGATGCCGCGCAGGATGCGCAGCCCCGCGACGATGTCGCCCGCCTGCGAGGTGGCGATGCCCATCTGCTCGCGCTGGGCCTCGTCGCGTTCCTGGAGGGGTCGCAGCAAGGGGCCGATGCCGAGTACGGCCGCGGGAACGCCGATGAGCACGGCGAGTCCGAGCACGGGCGAGGTGACGGTGAGGGCCACGGCCACCAGGACCGCGGCGATGACCGCGCCGATGGTGCGGCCGATGACCTCGAAGGCGTTGCCGATGCTCTCCACGTCGGCCGATGCCGAGGCGGCCACGTCCCCGGAGCGGGCCTTGCCGCGCAGGGTGGCGCCGAGGCGGACCACGTGGCGCACCAGGACCCGGTGCGTGGTGGAGACGGCGTGCGCCTCGGCGCCGATGGCCGCCTGGATCAGCCCGGCGCCCGCGAGGGCCTGGACCAGGCCGAGGGCGAGGGCGAGCAGCGACCACAGGTAGAGGCCCGCGTGCCCGGATCCCTGCCCGGCCTCGTCGATGGCCCGGCCGATGATCAGCGGGACCAGGGCGAGCGGGACCATCCAGACGGTGCCGAGCACGGCGGCGAGGACGAGCGGCCAGGGGCGGACGCGCACCAGCCACCACAGGTAGGCCCAGGGGCCGCGGGCATCGGCCTCGGGGACGGCGGCGGGGGAGACGGAGGCGTCGAAGAGCGGATTCCTCACAGGTGCCGGTCCCGGGTCGCGGCGCGGTCCACCTTGCCGGTGCGGGTGTGCGCGAGCGCGGGCACGACGACGATCACGTCGGGCACGAGCGGCGCCGGCACCACCCGCCGCAACTGCGCGCGCAGGGCCGCCCCTACGTCCGCCCCGTCGCCCCTTGCGTCGCCCGCCCCGTCGTCCGCCGCGGCGGTCATGGAGGCGTCCGCAGGGGTGTTCCCCGCCCCGGAGGGAAGGACCACGAAGGCCGTCAGGGTGGTGTGGGCGTGCTCGGTGTGGGCGTATTTGGTGTGCTCCGCCGCGGCGGCCGCCGTGACGCCCGGCAAGCGGCGCAGGGCTTCCTCGACGTCCAGCAGGTCCACCCGGTGGCCGCGGATCTTGACCTGGTGGTCGACGCGGCCGTGGAAGACGAGCGAGCCGTCGGGGGCCTCGGTCACCAGGTCCCCGGTGCGGTACCAGCGGTCGGTCCCGCCGCCGAGGTCCGCCGTGACGAACCGGTCGGCGGTGCGGCCCGGGTCGTCACGGTAGCCCGTCGCCAACTGCGGTCCGGAGAGCCAGAGTTCGCCCGTACCGGCGGGCGCCTCCGGCAGGGCCACCACCGCCTGGCGCACCGACGGCAGCGGACGGCCGATCGGCACCCCGGCCGGGAAGTCCACCGGGGCGCCCGGGCCGGAGAGGACCGCGGTGTGGGTGACGAGCGCGGTCTCGGTGGACCCGTAGGTGTTGAGCAGTACGACGCCGTCCGCTCCGAGCCGGTGCCACCGCTCCAGCATGTCGGGCCGGACGGCCTCGCCGCCGATCACGACGGTCTCGACCGTACGGGGCAACTCCCGCCCGGCATCGAGCAGATGACCGGTGTAGAGGTGCCAGTAGTCCACGGGCAGGTTGACCAGGGTCACCTCGTGCTCGGTCAGCACGCGGTCGAGGTCCGCCTCGCCGTCCTCGTCCAGCACGACGAGCCCGCCGCTGAGCAGGGTCGGCAGGATCTCCTCCAGGCTCGTGTCGCCGTCCGCGCGGTGGAAGTTGAGGGCGACCGTGTCCGGCCCGACGCCGTACCGCTCGCGCAGGTGCGGCAGGACCGCGTGCAGCGCCCCGTGCGGGACCGAGGCGGCCTTGGGGGCGCCCGTGGACCCCGAGGTGAACAGGACGTACGCCGGGTCATCGGCCCGTACGGGCTCCCCGGCCTCCCGTACGGGGGCTCCGGTGCGGCCCCAGTTGGGCCGCACCACCCGGTCGACGGCGGGCAGGTCGCCGCTCTCGGCGGTGGCGACCAGCTCCCGGCAGCCGACCGCCCGCAGCGCCGCCTCGGCGTGGCCCGGCGGCCCGTCGGCCACGGGGACGTAGCCGCGGCCCGCCGTGAGGACGCCGAGCAGCGCCGCGATGTCGCGGACGCCGTGGTGGGCGACGACGCCGACCGGCGGCCGCGGCCCACCGGTGGCCCGACTGGCGAGGAGGTCGGCCACCGCCCCCGCCCAGCGGGCCAGTTGGGCGTATCCGACGGTGACCCCGTTGTCGACCACCGCGGGCCGGTCGGGATCCGAGCGGGCGATGGCGAAGAAGGGATCGAGCACACTGGGCAAGGTCATGGCAGGCGTCTTCTCTTGTCCGTCCGGCGGCGGTTCGGCGGCGGTTCGGCGGCGGTTCGGCGGGGCGGCCCGGGCGCGTTCAGCGGGCCGGTTCGGGCACGGGGGCAGCGGTCGCCGGGCCCGCGTCGGCGTCGAGGAGCGCGCCGAGCAGGGCGGTGAGGTGGGCCCGGTGGCGGGCCGCGAGCGCGCGGACCGTGGCCTCCTCGTGCAGGGCGGTGGAGTACCACCATTCGACGCGCAGCGTCGCGTCGTCGGTGGTGGCGATCACCTCGATCAGGTGCGGCCGGACCCAGTGGGGGGCCGTGATGTCGCCGACCGGTTCGGGCGCCGGTCGGGGCAGCAGGGTCCCCAGGGGCAGCGAGTCGGCGTCGTCGCCCTCGAAGTCGAAGGAGACGTCGCTGGGCGGCGCGGAGCGGAGCGCGGCGGCGATCCGCGGTCGGCCGTGCCGGGAGAGCGCGCCGTGGCCGACGCCGCCGCCGGGCAGCGCCGCGAGGTGGCCCACCGTCCGCGCGAGGCGCTCGGCCGGGGCGCCCGGAGCGAGGTCGAGCCGGACCGGAACGGTGGTGGTGAACCAGCCGACGGTGCGGGCGAGTTGGACGTCGCCGATGCTCTCCTCGCGGCCGTGGCGCAGTACGTCGACCCGGACGGCTTCCTCGTCGAGCAGCTCGGCCAGGGTCTCGCCCAGGGCGTGCAGGACCAGGTCGCCGGGGTGGGCGCGGTGGGCGCGGGCGGCCGCGTGGAGCCGGACGGTGAGCTCCGGGGGGAACTCCTCCAGGTGCGTGGCGGCCGTGGCCGCGGTGTTCGCGGCCCGCGGGTCGGCCCCGGGGTCCGGGGGAGCCGGGTGGTCGGTCGCCGGGCGGCCGGTCCGTCGGTCGGCCGCCGGTCGGTCGAGGGGCAGCGCGGCCGGGGTACGGGCCACCTCGGTCCACCAGGCGGCCTCGGCCTCGGCTTCGGGGGTGCGGGCGTGGGCCGCCAGCGCCTGCGACCACTGCGGGTAGGAGGTGTCCTCCGTCGGCCACACGTCCGGGCGGCCCGCCGCGAGGGCGGTGTACACCTCCTCCAGGTCGGCGAGGAGGACGGACCAGGACACCATGTCGATCGCGAGCTGGTGCACGACGATCAGCAGGCGGCCCGGGCGGCCCGGTCCCGCGTCGAAGCGCACGAACCGGGCGACCCGCCCCGCCCGCGGGTCCAGCGAGCGCTGCTCGACCGAGCACCGCAGGGTGATCGCGTCGGCGCGTGCGGCGTCGGCGAGTTCGCTGATGTCGACGGTGTCCAGCGCGTCGCCGAGGGCCGCCTCGGGCGGGCCGTCGGTCACCATGGCCGCGGTGTGCTGGAAGGGGCGCCGGGCGGGCCGCTGCTCGACGGCCAGGCGCAGCGACGCGTGACCGGCGACGAGCCGTCGTACCGCCTCGGCGAAGAACCCCGGGTCGACGTCGGGCCGGGTGGTGAAGAGCATGGCCTGGTTCCAGTGGGCGCGGTCCGCGCCCTGCTCCTCCCAAGCCGTCTCCTGGGGCGGGGCCAGCAGGACCGGGCCGTGCGCGCCGCCGGGCGCGGGGGCCGCGCCACCGGCGCCGCGGCGGGCGGCCCGCTCGGCGACCAGGGCCGCGAGGCCCCGGGTCGTGAGCTCCGGGTCGAACAGCTCCCGCAGCTGCGTCCGCACGCCGAAGGAGGACTCGATGCGGCGGGCCAGGCGGATCAGGTCGAGGGAGTCCACGCCGAGGTCGCGCAGCGGCGCGCCCGGCTCCAGGTCCCCTCCCCGTCCCCGGTCCGGCTCCTGTCCCGGACCGGCGGTGAGCGCCACCTCCGCGATCCACTCCGCGAGTCGGCCGAGCACCTCCCCGGCGCCCGCGCGGGCATCCGCGTCCACGGCGCCGCCCGCGGCCGGTGCACCCGGCACCGCGCCCGGGGCGACCCCGGTCGCGCCGGACACCGCACCGTCCACCGCGACGGCGGATCCGTCCGCCGGAGCCGTCACGCGCCGGCCTCCCCGAGGGGGCCCGCGGGGCGGCGTACGAGGAACGGGCCCAGGGCGAGGGCGTCCAGCGGCAGTCGGTGGAAGGTGGCGAGGGCGTCGGCGGGGCTGCACACCACCGGCTCGTCACGGCCGTTGAAGGAGGTGTTCATGATGACCGGGGTGCCCGTGTGCCCGCCGACCGCACCGATGAGCCGGTGGTAGAGCGGGTCGACGGCGGCCGACACCGTCTGCGGTCGCGTGGTGCGGTCGCTGTGGACGACGGCCGGCATGGCCGCGGCGCCGGCCTCGGTGACCGGCGTCGTGACGATCATGTACGGCAGCGGGGTCGCGGTGCCGATGAGGGCCTCGGCGGCCTCCTGCTGCATGCTCGGGGCGAACGGGCGCCACGCCTCGCGGTCCTTGATGCGGACGTTGACCCGGTCGCGGGTGGACTCGGGCGAGGGCACCGCGACGAGACTGCGGTGGCCCAGGGCGCGGGGGCCGCTCTCGGCGCGGCCCTGGAACCAGCCGGAGACCCCGCCCGCGGCGAGCACTCCGGCGGTGGCGGCGGCGATGTCCGCGGGCTCGGTGTAGGCGGTTCCGGAGGCGTCGAGGACGCGGCGGATCTCGTCGGGGCTCCACTGCGGGCCCCAGGCGACGGACCCGGTCATGGGCTGGATCCGGTCGCCCTCCTGCGCCGCCACCCAGACCGCCGCGCCGAGCGAGACGCCCTGGTCGCCGGCGAGGGGCTGCACGAAGAGGTCCTGGACCTCGGGCATGCGCATGATCTTGCCGTTGAGGGTGGCGTTGAAGCCGACGCCGCCCGCGATCAGCAGGGTCGTCTCGCCGGTCTCCCGGAGCAGCCCGCGGACCAGGCCCATGACCGCCCGCTCCAGGGCCGCCTGCGCGGTGGCCGCGAGGTCGCGGTACTCGAAGGGGTCCCGGTCGGTGGTCCGCGCGAAGCGTCCGGCGCGGGCGTCGAAGCGGCGCACGGAGCGGTTGGGGGCCTCGGGCAGGGCCTTCTCCAGGTGCTCCAGCCAGTGCCGGATGGTGGCGGTCTCCTCGTCCGTGGTGCCCCGCGAACGCAGGTCGGGCGGGACGACGCCGATGGTGAAGTCCTCGTCGGCGAAGCCGAACGCGCCGCCGAAGGTGAGGTCTCCGGGCGTGCCGTAGGAGGCCAGGCCCATCATCTTTCCGGCGTTGTCGGAGCCGAGACCGGCGTACTCGCACACGGCGGCGTAGAAGTAGCCGAGCGACCAGCCGGGCGTGTGGGCGCGCAGGGTCTTGATCTCGCCGTCGATGCCGACGGCGAGCGTGGTGCTCTCGTTCTCGCCCTGGCCGTCCAGGACCAGGATCGCGCCGCGGTCGCGCCCCGAGAGGTGGTAGGCGCTGGCGGCGTGCGCGACGTGGTGGTTGACGAAGGTCAGCCGGGGATCGCGGGAACGCGGGAACAGGGCCTTGGGCAGGAGGTGTTCCAGGGCGTCGGCGTCACTGGCGAACCACTCCAGAGCGCGGTCCGCGAACAGCGTGGGCAGGTCCCACCCGTGGGCGACGACGTCGATGTCGTCCAGGGTGAGACCGCCCTCCGCGAGGCAGTAGGCGGCCGCGTTCAGCGGCGCCTCCCCGTAGGCGTGCTTGTTGCGGGTGAAGCGTTCCTCCTCGGCCAGGGCGACGACGTCGCCGTCCACGACGAGGCAGGCAGCACCGTCGTGGCTGGCCCCGGGCCAGCCGTTGACTCCGAGCACACGCATGGTCAGTCCCCAAAGGTCGGTCGGGCTCCTCCGGATCCGCCTCGGGCCCCAGGCCGTACGGCGTCCGGTTACGCCAACCGATCTTGTCGGGCGGTCGAGTTGTACACGACCTGTGAGGTTGTGCGGAGATCCGCGGCGAAGATCGCGGAGGCCGCCTTGAGGACCTCGTTGGTGTGCCGCAACTCCTCCACCTCACTGCGCAGACTGGCCAGTTCGGCCCGTTCGTCGGCGGTCAGCGCGTCCGTGGCCGGCGCGTCCGCGGCCGTACGCCGTGCGCCGTCGCGTCCGGCGAGGAGACGGCCCTCGCCCGCGCGGCCACCGACCCGGCCCTGACCGACCCGGCCCTCGCCGCCGCGGCGTTCGATCCCCGGTTGTGCGGGAACGAGTCCCGTGCGGTCGGGCTGGCCGCGCGCGTGGGCGGCGAAGCCCTCCTGTTCGCGGCCGAGCGCGTACCAGCGGTGCGTCCAGGTCTCCGGGTCACCGCCGCAGGCGGCCACGTAGGCGAGCGTCACCTTCAGGGAGGGCCGGTGCAGTCCGCGCGCGGCTTCCGAGAGGGTCGCCACCGAGTAGTGGGCCCGTTTCGACATGACCCGGTAGGAGGGGCTGCCGGCCTGCTTCCGCAGCGCGCGCAGGGCATGCGCGAAACTCTCCAGCGGGCCGGCGTTGGGGTCCAGTAACCGTTCTGGCCTGGGCATTCTTCTCCCCTGGTGATCGATTGTGGCGAACGGAACGCACGCGCCGTCGAGCCGTACAACGCGATCTGCGGGGTACGGCCCGGCGGTACAACCAGTCCGAGGTCCCGGAGGCGACAGGAGGAACTCCGCACCGGATCTCTCGGACATTGGTACATGCCGGTGACATATCGATCAAGTCATCATCTGGGGTATTCAGCCACTTCCAGCGTTGGTCGTCCGATTTCGGCACCCCGTCCGCCACCCCGCCCCGTACATCCCCCCAACGTCCGGCGACGGCTTCCGCTTCCCGCCGCACGCCGTCACGTTGTACAGGGTTGCACCCGGGCTGCGCCCCGTACAACCGGGCCTCGTGTACAACCGCGCCGCTCTGCAAGATCGGTTCGTGTCGAGCGACGAGGGACGAGCCACTTCGACTCAGGGTGGCGAACCGACGGGAACGGGTGGCGGGTTGGTGACGAAAGCACGCGGCGAGACGGAGCCGGCAGCACGCGGCCGGACCGGGACAGCGGCGCTCCAGGGCGTCTACGAGTACCGAAGCCGTCCGCTCGTGGAGCCGGACTGGCGGCGCCTTCCCGGGTGGCGCGACGTGACCGCGGCCGAGTGGGCGGACCCGCAGTGGCAGCGCGCGCACTGCGTGAAGGACGCGAAGGGACTGCGCGCCGTCGTCGGCGACCTGCTCGACGAGCGCTTCTACGAGGACTGGGAGCAGGACCGGCTGCACCGCGCGACCATGTCGGTGCTGCTGCCGCCCCAGATGGTCAACACGATGGCCCCGGAGGCGCCCGCCGCCCGGCCGGGCGAGCTGACCAAGGCCTACTACGACGACCCGGTGCGCCGCTACATGCTGCCGGTGTTCTCCGACCGGCACCCGGACTGGCCCTCGCACCCCATGGCCAGCCGCGACTCCCTGCACGAGCAGGACATGTGGGTGGTGGAGGGGCTCACGCACCGCTACCCCACCAAGGTGCTCGCGGAGCTGCTCTCCACCTGCCCCCAGTACTGCGGGCACTGCACGCGCATGGACCTCGTCGGGAACTCCACCCCGCAGGTCGCCAAGAACAAGCTGCAGCTCAAGCCGGTCGACCGGGCCGAGCGGATCCTGGCGCACCTGCGCTCCGCACCGGGCATCCGCGACGTGGTCGTATCCGGCGGCGACCTGGCCAACATGCCCTGGCCGCGCCTGGAACGCTTCGTCGACGGCCTGCTCGACGTCGAGTCGATCCGCGACGTCCGGCTCGCCAGCAAGGGCCTGATCGGCCTGCCCCAGCACTGGAACTCCCCTCCCGTGCTGGCGGGCGTCGAGCGCCTCGCCCGCAAGGCCCGCTCCCGCGGTGTGCGCCTCGCGCTGCACACCCACGCCAACGCGGCGCAGCAGCTCACGCCCGCGGTGGCGCGGGCCGCCTGGGCGTTGCTCGACGCGGGGCTGCACGACGTGCGCAACCAGGGCGTGTTGATGCGCGGGGTCAACGACAGCGCGCACGAGCTGCTCGACCTGTGCTTCGCCCTCATCGACCACGCCGGTATCACGCCGTACTACTTCTACATGTGCGACATGATCCCCAACGCCGAGCACTGGCGGGTCCCGCTGCACCGGGCGCAGGTGATCCAGCGTCAGATCATGGGCTACCTACCGGGTTTCGCCACCCCGCGCATCGTGTGCGACGTGCCGATGGCAGGCAAGCGCTGGGTGGACCAGGTCGATACCTACGACCGCAACCTCGGCGTCTCGCACTGGACCAAGAGCTTCCTCACCCCGCTGGAGGCGGCGGATCCGGACGCCCACAGCGGTTCCTACCAGTACTACGACCCCATCGACACGCTGCCGCTGACCGGGCAGCGCTGGTGGCGCGAAGCCCGTCAGGGGTAGAGAAGGGAAACCCGCACAGCCATGAGCAGTCTCCGTCCACGGCATGAAGACCCCCCGGTGCTCGAAGAGTGGTACCGCCGGCACCTGGGCCCCGACATCCACGACATCAGCTCCAGCGGTGTCCACCCGTACACCTTCGCCGAGATCCGCGACCTGTGCCGGATCCCGGCCGCCGACCTCGACGAGATCGTCATGGACGACAGCGTCTCGCAGGGCGGCGCGGGCATCCGCCGGGCCATCGCCGACCGTTACGCCGGGGGCGACGCCGACCGGGTGCTCGTCACCCACGGATCCAGCGAGGCCATCGCGCTCACCCTGAGCGCGCTGCTGCACCCCGGTGACCGGGTCGTCGTCCAGGAGGGCATCTACCACTCCCTCGGGCACTACCCGCGGGCCGCGGGCTGCGAGGTCGTCGAACTCCCCGCGGCCTCGGTCCGGGACGGCGAGATCGACCCGGACGTCCTGGCCGAGCTGGTCACCCCCGGCACCGCGGCCGTCATCGTCAACTTCCCGCACAACCCGAGCGGGGTCACGCTCTCCCCGCGCGGCCTGGGGGAGCTGACCGCGCGGACCGCCGCCGCCGGGGCCGTACTGGTCTGGGACGCGGCCACCGCGGAGATCGCCCACCGCTGGGAGGTCCTGCCCGACCCCGGGGCCGAGGGCGGGAACACCGTGTCGTACGGCACGCTCTCCAAGACCTTCGGCCTGCCCGGGCTGCGGGTCGGCTGGGCCATCGCCCCGAAGGAACTGCTCACGGCCACCTTCCCGTTGCGCGACCGCACCACCCTCTTCCTCTCCCCGCTCGTCGAACTCGTCGCCGAGCGGGCCGTGCGCCACGCCGACGTGCTCATCGGCGCCCGGGCGGCCGAGGCCCGCGCCAACCTCGCGCTCCTGACGGACTGGATGGAGGAGCACGCGGAGCTGGTCCGCTGGACCCCGCCCGAGGGAGGGGTGTGCGCGCTGCCCGTCTTCCGCGAGCTGGAGCGGGCGTCGGCCGGTCCCGGCGAGGTGGAGCGCTTCTGCCTGGAGCTGCTCGCCCGCCACCGCACGCTGCTGGTCCCGGGCACGGCCTTCGGCTCCCCGCACGGGGCCCGGCTCGGCTTCGGCGGTCCGCAGGAGTCCTTCCGGGCCGGCCTCGACGGGCTGTCGAGCTTCCTGCGGACGCGGGGGGCATCGGGGTGAGCACCGCCATCGAAGCCGACGTGCTCGGCCTGTGGGACCGTTCCGTGCGCGCGCACGCCGCCGCGCCCGCCCTGGTGACGCCGGACCGGGTGCTGACGTACCGGGACGCGGACCGGCTCACCGACGCGTGGGCCGCCGACCTGGTCGGGCGCGGGGCCGTCCCCGGCCGCCTGGTCGGCCTGGCCTTCACCGACCCGGCCCGTACCGTCCTCGGCATGCTGGCGGCCCTCAAGGCGGGGGCGGGCTTCACCGTCCTGGACGACCGGCTCCCGGCCGCCGCCCGGGCCGAGCTCGTCCGCCGGACCGCCGCGGTGGTGTGGCTCGGCGACGGCCACCACGCCCCGGACGGCGCGCACGTACCGGCGGACGGCGGGTACGGGCCCCCGGACGGCGGGTACGGGCCGACGCGCCCGGCGGTCGTGGCCACCGGCGCGGACGTGGCGTACGTCCTGTTCACCTCCGGCTCCACCGGCCGCCCCAAGGGGACCGTGGTCGAGCGCGACGCCCTCGGCCGCTTCGCCGCAGCCGTCGCCGAGCGGCTGGAGCTGACCCCGGGCGACCGGTGGCTCCAGGTGGCCTCCCTCGGCTTCGACGTCCTGATCGAGGAGGTGTTCCCGGCGCTCGCCGCGGGCGCGGCCGTCGTGTGCCGCGCCGACACCGCGGCGCTGGACGCCGAGGAGCTCCACACCGCCCTGGCCCGGACCGGGACCACCGTGGTCGAACTGTCCACCCAGTACTGGCTGGAGTACGCCCGCTGGCTCGACGGCAGCGGTGCGTCGACCCCGGACGCCCTGCGCCTCGTGGTGGTCGGTGGCGAGCGGATGGACCCCCGGCCCTACCGGGCGTGGCAGGCCCGGCAGTCCGCGGCCCTGGCCCACGTGTACGGGCTCACCGAGTGCACCGTCAGCTCCACCTTCTACACCGGGCGGCTGCCGGCCGACGCCGAGGAGGTGCCGCTGGGCACGGCGCTGCGGGACGTGGAGATCAGCGTCCGCCGCGACGGCCGCCCGGTGCCGGACGGCGAGAGCGGCGAGATCCACATCGGCGGCCCGCTGCTGGCCCGCGGGTTCCTCGACGACGAGGCGGCCACGGCGCGCCGTTTCGTGCCGGACCCGGACCGGGGCCCCGGGGGCGCCGACGCCCGCCTGTACGTGACCGGCGACCTCGGGCGGATCGACGCCGAGGGGCAGTTGGTCTTCCTCGGGCGCGTCGACGACCAGGTGAAGATCCGCGGGCACCGGCTGGAACCGGCCCGGGTGGAGCGCGCCCTGTGCGAGCTGGCGCAGGTGGACCAGGCGGTGGTCTTCCCGGACCCGGAGACCGCGACGGCCCTGTGGGCCTTCACCGTGCCCGCCGACGCGGCGGTGGCGCCGCTGCCCGGCGAGGCGGTCCGGCTGACCGGCGCCGAGCGGGACGCGCTGGTCGCGCCGCTGGCCGCGCAGCTGCCCGACTGGGCGGTGCCGCGGGTGCTGTACCGGGTCGCGGTGCTGCCGAAGAGCCCGCACGGCAAGATCGACAAGCGCCTGCTCGCCGCGTGGGCGGCGCGCCCGGCCGCGACGCGGGATCCGGTGGCGGACCCGGCCCCGGCCGCCGCCGGGGACGAGCAGGCTGAGCCCCTGCGCACGGTCCTGGAGTTCTTCCGCGAGGTGCTGGGCGCCCCCGCGCTCGGCCCCGACGACAACTTCTTCGACCACGGCGGGCAGTCCCTGCTCGCCATGCGGCTGCTCACGCGGCTGCGCGGATCCTTCCCCGCCGCCACGGGGCTGCGCGCGAGCGCCCTCTTCGCGTCGCCCACCCCCCGACTGCTGGCCGAGGCCGTGGCCGCCGACTAGACGGCCTCCTCCAGATCCTGCCGTTCCCCTCCCACCCCCTCCGGGGGCGCCTCGAACGCCGGCGGGGCTGGAAAGTTC
>NZ_JBHWLC010000071.1:0-41094 GCF_042730635.1 Streptomyces sp. NPDC059917 | reverse complement strand
CCCGTGAGGGGACCCGCCGCTCCGGCGCACGCGGCGCGACGTCAGACGACGATCAGCGCATCCAGCGGCGCCCCGCCGAGGACCGGCTCCAGCCGGGCCCGGCCCGGCAGGAACGACAGTTCCATCAGCACCGCGACCCCCGCCACCTCGGCCCCGGCCCGCCGGATCAGCTCCAGCGAGGCCTCGGCCGTACCACCGGTGGCCAGCACGTCGTCGATGACCATGACCCGGTCACCCGGCGCCAGGTCCTCCGCGTGGACCTCGATCTCCGCGGTGCCGTACTCCAGCTCGTACGACTGGGCCAGGGTCGCCCCCGGCAGCTTGCCGGCCTTGCGGACCGGGATGAAGCCGATCCCCGACCGCACCGCGGCCGGGGCCGCCAGGATGAACCCGCGCGCCTCCAGCCCGACGATCTTCGTCGCGCCACGGGCTTCGCACAGCCCCGCCAGCACATCCGTCAGCGCGGAGAACGCCGCCGGGTCCGCCAGCAGCGGGGTGATGTCCTTGAACAGCACGCCCGGCTTCGGGTAGTCCGGTACGTCCTTGATGCGGCTGAGCAGCAGCTCCCGCACCCCTTCGGGCAGGACCGCGCTCACCGGCGCCGCCCCGAAGCCCGACCGCCACGGCCCTGGGCCACGACACCGCTGTCGTCGCCCGTCGCCTCGGAGGCGTCGTCGACCGACTCCCCCTTGGCGTCGGCGGCGGCCCGCTTGGCGAGCACCCGCTTCTTGAGCGCCTTCATGGCCGGCTCGCGCTCCTTGAGGTCGACGACCAGCGGGGTCGCGATGAAGATCGAGGAGTACGCACCGGCGGCGAGACCGACGAACAGCGACAGCGAGATGTCGTTGAGCATGCCCGCGCCGAGGAAGCCGCCGCCGATGAACAGCAGCGCCGCGACCGGGAGCAGCGCCACGACGGTGGTGTTGATCGAGCGGACCAGGGTGCCGTTGATGCTGCGGTTGGCGACCTCGCTGAAGGTCCAGCGGGACTGCTTGGTGATGTCCTTCGACCCCTCCTTGAGACCGTCGAAGACGACGACGGTGTCGTAGAGCGAGTAACCGAGGATGGTCAGCAGACCGATCACGGTGCCCGGGGTGACCTCGAAGCCGACGAGCGCGTACACGCCGACGGTGATGGTGAGGTCGTGGATCAGTGCGATGAGCGCGGCGACGGCCATCCGCCACTCGAAGGCGATCGCGAGGTAGATCACCACGAGGATCATGAAGACGCCGAGGCCGGTCCAGGCCTTGTTGGCGATCTGCTCGCCCCAGCTCGCGCCGACCTGGTCCGAGTTGATGTCCGCCGCGTTGACCTTGAGGTCGGTGGCGAGCTTCTTCTTCACCTCGATGGCGGCGGACGGGTCCAGGTCCGAGATCTGGATGCGCAGGACGCCGGTGCCGAGCTTCTGCACGATCGCGGCGTGCCCGGAGGCCTCCTCGGCCAGACTCGTGGCCTTGGCGACCGAGACGGACGTCTTCGGGGTGGTGAAGACGGCACCGCCCTTGAACTCGATGCCCATGTTGAGGCCTTGTACGGCCAGGGCCACGATCGCCGTGATGGTGATCAGGATGGAAACGCCGTACCAGAGAAAGCGCTTGCCGACGAAGTCGTATCCGACCTCACCGCGGTACAGCTTGGCGCCGAGATCTCCCAGCTTCGACATATCTCACGCCTCCTTTGCGTCGACGGGGGCGGAGACGGTGGCGGCGTCCGTACCGGCACCGGTGCGCCGGGAGCGGCGCAGCGGGGGCTTGGCACCGAGTCGCTTCGGGTCCAGCCCGGACCACGGGTGGCCGCTGGAGAAGAACTTCGTGCGGGCCAGCAGGGTCATGACCGGCTTGGTGAAGAGGAACACCACGACCACGTCGAGGAGGGTGGTGAGACCCAGGGTGAAGGCGAAGCCCTGCACCTTGCCGACGGTGACGATGAAGAGCACCGCGGCCGCCAGGAACGACACGAAGTCGGAGACCAGGATGGTGCGACGGGCGCGCGGCCAGGCCCGCTCGACGGCCGGACGCAGGGTGCGGCCCTCGCGGATCTCGTCGCGGATGCGTTCGAAGTAGACGATGAACGAGTCCGCGGTGATACCGATGGCGACGATCGCGCCGC
The DNA here is from genome assembly GCF_042730635.1 of Streptomyces sp. NPDC059917. NCBI lineage: Bacteria > Bacillati > Actinomycetota > Actinomycetes > Kitasatosporales > Streptomycetaceae > Streptomyces > Streptomyces sp. NPDC059917. The sequence goes on along the minus strand of NZ_JBHWLC010000071.1, from coordinate 38,985 downwards.
AGACGGCCGGCAGGTTCAGCGCGAACCCGATGGCCTTCCCGAGCAGCGACATGATCTCGTAGGTGAGGATGCCGGACACCACGAGGCTGATGATCGCGATGAACGCCAGGCCCCGGTAGTAGGCCAGCAGGTAGATCACGACGAGGGCGAGGCCGATGGCGCCGGCGATGAGACCGGCCTTCAACTGCTCGCCACCGAGCGCCGCCGTGACGGTGGTGACGTTGTCCTCCTGGAAGGACAGCGGCAGGGCGCCGTACGAGAGCATGTTGCCCAGGTCCTGTGCGGTCTCCTGGGTGAAGCCGCCGGAGATCTCGGCGCTGCCGCCGGTCAGGGCCTGGCTGACGTAGGGGTCCGAGACGACCTCGTTGTCGAGGACGATCGCGAACTGGTTCTGCGGGGACTGCTTGGTCGCCAGCTCACCGGTGATCTTGGCGAACTTGTCGGAACCCTTGTCGGTGAACTGCATGGTGACGATCCACTGACCGCGCTGGGTGTCGATGACGCCCTTCGCGTCCTTGACGTCCTTGCCGTCCACACCGGCCGGGCCGAGCAGCCACTTGCCCCACGTGTCGCCGCGCTTGCCGCAGGCGAGCGTCGCGTCACCGGGCTTGACGCCCTGGGCGACGGCCGCGCGCTGCTTCTCGTCGGTGCAGTCGAGGGCGATGAACTTCGCCTGCAGGTCGGCGACGGCCGCGTCGGCACCCGACGGGGTCGGGGTGGGGGCCTTGTCGTCTGCCTTCTTCGACTCGCTCGCGGAGGGCGAGGGAGAGGGGCTGCCGGTGGCCATCAGGGCCTCGGGTACGGCGCGGCCCTGGGAAGTGGCGCTGGACGACGGGCTGGGCGACTGGCCCTTGCCATCGGTCTTCGGGGCACCGGAGGTGCTCGCCGAGGGGGACGGGCTGCCGGAGGCACCCGTGGACGGAGTGGGCTGGGGGGCGATCGGCTTGCCGTCCGCGAAGGCGAGGACGGGGCGGAAGTACAGCTGCGCCGTCGTACCGACCTGGTCGCGCGCCTGCTTCTCGTTCGCACCCTTGGGGATGTTCACGATGATGTGGTCGCGGCCCTGGGTCTGGACCTCGGCCTCCGACACGCCGAGACCGTTGACGCGGCGCTCGATGATGCCGACCGCCGTGTTCATGTTGGTCTCGTTGATCGCGTCCGGCTTGCCGGGCTCGCTCTTGGCCTTGAGCGTGATGCTCGTACCGCCCGCGAGGTCGATGCCAAGCCGGGGAGTCGTCTGATGGGTCAGGAACATCCCCGCGGTGAGCGCCACCATCGCGATCAGGATGAGGGCCAGGGCGCGCCCCGGCCTCCCCTGAGCCCCCGTGGGCCGCCGGCCCTTCTTCGGTGCTGCCACCTTGTCGTATCTCCCTGTCCAACCGCCCCGCGCCGGGTCAGCGCGCAGACGGCCACGAAATGTGTGTGGGGACCCCTGCCCCCCGCAGAATCGGGTCACTGAAGGGGACCGCCGCGGCCTCCGGTCAGGCGCCGTGCGGTCCCCCGCCGAGCGCTACTTGGCGCCGGCCTCGCCGTCGGTCTTGCCGTCCTTGGGCTCGTCGGCCGCGGGCGCGTCCTTCTTGCCCAGGTCGAGCTTGGGGGCGTCCGCCGGGTCGGCGTCGGCGGGCTCGTCCTTGAGCAGCGAAGAGGCGTCGTCCGGGACGACCGGCGTGTCGATGTTCAGATCATCGCCGGTGCCGTGGACGATGCGGTTGTACTCCTCGTCCTCCAGAACGGCGCCGATGGCGTTCTTCGCGTAGATCGCGTGGACGCCGGGGGCCACCTCGAGGGTGACGGTGTCGTCGCCGATCTCCTTCACCGTGGCGTACATGCCGCCGATGGTGCGCACGCCGGTGCCGGGGCCCATCTGGTCGCGCATGGAGACCGCCGCCTGCTGCTTCTTCTTGGCGGAACGCGTCATCAGGAACATCGCCCCGATGAGCACGACGAACGGGAGGAAGGTCAAGAGGCTACTGTTCACGGGACGAAGATCCTTCGCACGACCGCACGGGAAGCGGCCTTTTTCTACGGGGGGTGGGCATGCCGGCCGTTACGGCCAGCATCGGCGGAGTCTAGGCGAGTCCACACCGATGGAACAACGCCCAGCATGGCACCGCAGTTCCTGACCCGGCGAACCTCCGCGCCGTCAGGACCCGAACAAGCCACCTTGCCCGGGCGATCCGGTCCCGGGCCGGACCGGCGGGACGAGCCCCAGGTGAGCCCATGCGGCGGGCGTCGCGACCCGTCCCCTGGGCGTCCGCGCCAGCAGTCCCTCCCGCACCAGGAACGGCTCGGCGACCTCCTCGACGGTCTCCCGCTCCTCCCCCACCGCGACGGCGAGGGTCGACAGGCCCACCGGACCGCCGCCGAACAGCTTGAGCAGGGCCTCCAGCACGGCCCGGTCCAGCCGGTCCAAACCGCGCTCGTCCACCTCGTACACCTTCAACGCGGTGGCGGACACCTCGCGGTTGATCACCCCGTCCGCCCGGACCTGCGCGTAGTCGCGGACCCGGCGCAGCAGCCGGTTCGCGATGCGCGGGGTGCCCCGGGAGCGGCCCGCGATCTCGGCGGCGCCCGCGGTGTCGATCTCCACGTCCAGCAGCCGGGCGGAGCGGTGGATGACCCGTTCCAGCTCCTCGGGGGCGTAGAACTCCATGTGCCCGGTGAATCCGAAGCGGTCGCGCAGCGGCGGCGGCAGCAGACCGGCCCGGGTGGTCGCGCCGACCAGGGTGAAGGGGGGCAGTTCCAGCGGGATCGCGGTCGCGCCCGGCCCCTTGCCGACGATCACGTCGACGCGGAAGTCCTCCATGGCCATGTAGAGCATTTCCTCGGCGGGCCGCGACATCCGGTGGATCTCGTCGAGGAAGAGGACCTCGCCCTCCTGGAGGGAGGAGAGGATCGCGGCGAGGTCGCCCGCGTGCTGGATGGCGGGGCCGGAGGTGATCCGGATCGGGGCGCCCATCTCGGCCGCGATGATCATCGAGAGCGTGGTCTTGCCGAGGCCGGGGGCGCCGGAGAGCAGGACGTGGTCGGCGGTGGCGCCGCGCTGGCGGGCCGCCTTGAGGACCAGGTCGAGCTGTTGGCGCACCTTCTCCTGGCCGACGAACTCCTCCAGGTCCTTGGGGCGCAGGGCCGCCTCGACCGCGCTGTCCTCGCCGTCGGCGGCGGCCGCGACGAGCCGGTCCGCCTCGTCGTGGGCGGCGCCCGCCGCTCCGGCGTCCGCCGCGTACGCGCCGTCCTGGTAGGGATCGCTCTCGTCGTACGGGTTCACGGTGTCAGTCTGCCTTCTCGGTCTGTGCGGTTCGTCCGGCGCGTACGGGCGCTCAGCGGGCGCGGTTCAAGGTCTGCAGGGCGGCGCGCAGCAGCTGCGGCACGGGGGCCGGGCCACCGGCGGCCAAGGCGGCCTCGGCCTGCGGGGTCACCGCGGAGACCGCCTCGTCCGCCTCGCGGGAGGCGTAGCCGAGACCGATCAGGGCGGCCTGGAGCTGCTCCGTCCAGGGAGCCGGACCGGCGGCCGCGGCCGCTCGTTGGGCCCCGACCAGGGCGCCCGTGCCGAGCGGCTGGCCGAGCTTGTCCTTCAACTCCAGGAGCAGCTTCTGGGCGCCCTTCTTGCCGATGCCGGGCACCGCCGTCAGGGCCTTCTCGTCCCCGGTGGAGACCGCGAGGCGCAGCGCGTCCGGGCTGTGCACGCCGAGCATGGCCTGGGCCAGGCGCGGACCGACCCCGCTCGCGGTCTGGAGCAGCTCGAAGACCTGGCGTTCGTCGTCGTCCGCGAAGCCGTACAGGGTGAGCGAGTCCTCGCGGACGACCAGGGAGGTGGCGAGCTTCGCCTCCTGGCCCAGCCGCAGTCCGGCGATGGTGTGCGGGGTGCAGTGCACCGCCATGCCCACGCCGCCGACCTCGATGACGGCCGTGGTGGGGGCGAGCGCGGCGACGGCGCCGCTGACGAAGGCGATCATCGGTTACGGCCTTTCGAGGCTCTCTGGGAGGACGGAGCGGACGGAGCGCCGCCGGTACGGGGCGCGGCGGTGGCGTGCGGGGCGCGCGTCGCCGCGTGCAGGGCCACGGCCTGCTGGAGCCGGTTCTGGGCGGGGGCGCGCCAGATGTGGCAGATGGCGAGGGCGAGGGCGTCGGCCGCGTCCGCGGGCTTGGGGGGCGCGTCGAGCCGTAGCAGCCGGGTCACCATGGCCCCGACCTGCGCCTTGTCGGCGCGGCCGCTGCCGGTGACGGCGGCCTTGACCTCACTGGGCGTGTGCAGGACCACGGGCAGTCCGCGGCGGGCGGCGCACAGCATGGCCACGGCGCTGGCCTGCGCGGTCCCCATGACGGTGCTGACGTTGTGCTGGCTGAAGACGCGCTCGACGGCGACCACGTCGGGCCGGTGCTCGTCGAGCCAGGCTTCGAGTCCGACCTCGATCGCGACCAGTCGGTGGCCGATGTCCGCGTCGGGCGGGGTGCGTACGACGCCCACGCCGCGCATGGTCAGCGGTCGGCCCGCGACCCCCTCGACCACGCCCACGCCGCACCGGGTCAGGCCGGGGTCCACCCCGAGCACGCGCACTGGCCCCTCCTTCGTCCGTCCGTTCGTGCAGGCTATCGGGCGCCGCCGACATCGGGCGCGCGCCGGGCGCGCGAACGCCGACGGGCCGTCGGGGAGTCCCCGACGGCCCGTCGTGCGTGGTGGTGATCGGCGCCGATCAGGCGTCGACCTTCTCCATGACCTCGTCGCTGACGTCGAAGTTGGCGAAGACGTTCTGCACGTCGTCGCTGTCCTCCAGCGCGTCGATCAGCTTGAAGATCTTGCGCGCGCCGTCCTCGTCCAGCTCGACCTGCATGGTCGGCAGGAAGTTGGAGTCGGCCGAGTCGTAGTCGATGCCGGCGCTCTGGAGCGCGGTGCGGACCGCGACCAGGTCGGTGGCCTCGCTGATGATCTCGAACTGCTCGCCGAGGTCGTTGACCTCTTCGGCGCCCGCGTCGAGGACCGCGTCGAGGACGTCGTCCTCGCTCAGCTCGCCCTTGGGCAGCAGGACGACGCCCTTGCGGTTGAACAGGTAGGAGACCGAACCCGGGTCGGCCATGGAACCGCCGTTGCGGGTCATGGCGACGCGCACGTCCGAAGCGGCACGGTTGCGGTTGTCGGTGAGGCACTCGATGAGCACCGCGACACCGTTCGGGCCGTAGCCTTCGTACATGATCGTTTCGTAGTCGGCGCCGCCCGCTTCGAGACCGGCACCGCGCTTGAGCGCGGAGTCGATGTTCTTGTTCGGGACGGAGCTCTTCTTGGCCTTCTGAACGGCGTCGAAGAGCGTCGGGTTGCCGTCGAGGTCAGCGCCACCGGTGCGCGCGGCGACCTCGATGTTCTTGATCAGCTTCGCGAAGAGCTTGCCGCGCTTGGCATCGATCACGGCCTTCTTGTGCTTCGTCGTAGCCCATTTAGAGTGGCCGGACATCTGCCTGTCTCCTTCGCGTAACCAACGGTGTTCGCCACAGATCCTACCGGGACTCCTCCCGGGACAGGATCAGGACCCCGCGCGCACCATGTCCACGAAGTAGGCGTGCACCCGGTGGTCTCCCGTGAGCTCCGGGTGGAACGACGTGGCCAGCACGTTGCCCTGCCGCACGGCGACGGTGTGGCCGTCGTACGTCGCGAGCACCTGGGCGGCCGCGCCGACCGACTCGACCCAGGGCGCCCTGATGAAGACGCCCTCGACCGGACCGCCCGCTATCCCGGCGAAGTCGATGGAGGCCTCGAAGGACTCGTTCTGACGGCCGAAGGCGTTGCGGCGGACGATCATGTCGATCCCGCCCAGCGTCTCCTGGTCGTCACGGCCGTCGAGCAGCTTGTCGGCGAGCATGATCATGCCCGCGCAGGTGCCGTAGACCGGCATCCCGGACCGCACGCGCTCGCGCAGCGGCTCCAGCATGCCGAAGAGCACGGCGAGCTTCGACATGGTCGTCGACTCGCCGCCGGGGATCACCAGGGCGTCGACCTCGGCGAGCTCCTCGGGGCGCCGGACCGGCCTGGCCACGGCGTCCGCCGAGGCCAGGGCGATCAGGTGCTCCCGTACGTCGCCCTGGAGTGCCAGGACGCCGATGATCGGGGGATTGTTCATGGGTGGAGTGCCTTACCAGCCGCGGTTGGCGTAGCGCTCGGCCTCGGGCAGGGTGTCGCAGTTGATGCCGACCATGGCCTCGCCCAGGTTGCGGGAAGCGTCCGCGATGACCTTCGGGTCGTCGTAGAAGGTGGTGGCCTTCACGATGGCGGCGGCGCGCTTGGCCGGGTCGCCCGACTTGAAGATGCCGGAGCCGACGAAGACGCCCTCGGCACCGAGCTGGCGCATCAGCGCGGCGTCGGCGGGGGTGGCGACGCCACCGGCCGAGAACAGCACCACGGGGAGCTTGCCGAGCTCGGCGACCTCCTTGACCAGCTCGTACGGGGCGCGCAGGTCCTTGGCGGCGGCGTACAGCTCGTTGTTGTCGAAGCCGCGCAGCCTGGCGATCTCGTTCTTGATCTGGCGCAGGTGGCGGACGGCCTCGACGACGTTGCCGGTGCCGGCCTCGCCCTTCGAGCGGATCATGGCCGCGCCCTCGGCGATGCGGCGCAGGGCCTCGCCCAGGTTGGTGGCGCCGCAGACGAAGGGGGTGGTGAAGGCGAACTTGTCGCTGTGGTTGACCTCGTCGGCCGGGGTCAGGACCTCGGACTCGTCGATGTAGTCGACGCCGAGGGACTGGAGCACCTGGGCCTCGACGAAGTGGCCGATGCGGGACTTCGCCATGACCGGGATGGAGACGGCCTCGATGATCTCTTCGATCATGTTCGGGTCGGACATGCGGGCGACCCCGCCGTCCTTGCGGATGTCGGCCGGGACCCGCTCCAGGGCCATGACGGCCACGGCGCCCGCGTCCTCGGCGATCTTCGCCTGCTCGGCGTTGACCACGTCCATGATCACGCCGCCCTTGAGCTGCTCGGCCATGCCGCGCTTGACGCGAGAGGTGCCGATCTCGGGGTTCTGCGAAGGGGTGGAAAGCGTGCTCACGGAAGGACCTCACTCGAAGGAAGACGGGTACTGCACTGAGCAAACCCTCCGGACCAGTCCACTGCAAGGGCCAATGCACAGCCGGTGGCCTGTACCGCCCGGTCGGCCCAGGGCCGCTCAGGGGCGGTCGGCGAGGTGGGCCGGGGGCTCGTCGTCCATCTCGAAGGCGAGCGGGAAGGGTGCGTGTCCGGCCAACCGGAACCAGCGGACCTTGCGGTGGCGGCGCAGCGCGCGGGCGGCGCGGACGGCGTCGTTGTGGAAGCGCCGGGCCATCGGAACCCGGCGCACGGCGGCCGCCAGCTCCTCCGCGGCGACCTCGCCACCGGGGGCCCGCTTGAGTTCCTCGACCTGGTCGGCGTCCGCGAAGACCGCGCGCAGGGCCTGGGACAGTTCACTTTCGGCCACCTCGCGGTGCTCCTCCTCCACCTGGCGGGCGGCGTGCGCGGCCTCGTAGAGCACGAGGGAGGACGCCGGGTCCAGTACGCCGGAGGTGGCCACCTCCAGGACCACCGAGGCCCGGCGCACGAGCTGTGCGTCGAGCGCGGCCCGGGCGGCGTCCATCCGCGAGTGCAGGCGGTCGAGCCGGCCGGCGGTCCAGCTGAGGTAGACCCCGATGGCGCCGAGCGCCAGGGCGATCCATACGAGGGTTTCGATCACGGGCGGCGACTTTACCTCCCCGCGGACCGCGCCCCGCGCGGCCCGCGCGCCCGGGCGGGGGCGGTCAGGAGAAGGAGGACGGGGTGGCGCCGCCGCGGGTCAGGCCGAGCCGGGCGCGCAGTCCGACGCGTTCGTCCGTGGCCACCGAGGCCGCGCCGTCCGCGACCGTCTCGTACACCGCCAGGACGTCGGCCCCGACCGTGGACCAGTCGAAGCGCCGCACGTGGGCGGAGCCCCGGGCGCTCAGCCCGGCCCGCCGCTCGGGATCGCGCAGCAGCGCGATCGCGCCCGCGGCCAGCGCGTCGGCGTCCTCGTTGGCGAACAGCTCCCCCGCCGCACCCTTGTCCAGCACCTGGGCGAAGGCGTCCAGGTCCGAGGCCAGCACCGGGGCGCCGGCGGAGAGCGCCTCGACCAGGATGATCCCGAAGCTCTCGCCGCCGGTGTTGGGGGCGACGTACACGTCGACGCTGCGCAGCAGCCGCGCCTTGTCCTCGTCGGAGACCATGCCGAGGAACTCCACGCGCTCGCGCAGGGCGGGCGGCAGCGAGGCGACCGCCTCCTCCTCGTCACCGCGGCCGGCGACCAGCAGCCGCACGTCCGGGCAGGCCTCCACGATCTTCGGGAAGGCGGCCATCAGCACCGGCATCCCCTTGCGGGGTTCGTCGATGCGGCCGATGAAGCCGAGCGTGGCGCCCTGCCACTCGGGCTTCGGTTCGGCGGCGGCGAAGAAGTCGACGTCGACGCCGTTGGGGATGACGACGGCGTCCCCGCCGAGGTGTTCCACCAGCGTGCGCCGGGCGTACTCGCTCACCGCGATCCGCGCGCTGATCTTCTCCAGCGCGGGCTGCAGGATCGGGTACGCGGCGATCATGGCGCGCGAGCGCGGGTTCGAGGTGTGGAAGGTGGCCACGATCGGGCCCTGGGCCGCCCAGCAGGCGAGCAGGCCGAGCGAGGGCGAGGTCGGCTCGTGGATGTGGATGACGTCGAAGGTGCCCTCGTGCAGCCAGCGGCGCACCCGCGCCGCCGAGATGAAGCCGAAGTTCAGCCGGGCCACCGAGCCGTTGTAGGGCACCGGCACCGCGCGGCCCGCCGAGACCACGTACGGCGGCAGCGGGGTGTCCTCCTCCGCGGGGGCGAGCACCGACACCTGGTGACCGCGCTCGATCAGGTGTTCCGCCAGGTCACGGATGTGGAACTGGACGCCGCCGGGGACGTCCCAGGAGTACGGGCAGACGATGCCGATCTTCATCCGGTGCCCTCCTCGCGGTCTGTCGACGCCACCGGCTCCCGGGGTCCGAGGCCTTCGAGGTCCTCCAACCACAGCCGCTGGAGCATGTGCCAGTCCTCGGGGTGCTCGGCGATCCCGGCGGCGAAGGCGTCGGCCACCGCCTGGGTCATCGCCGCCGTCTTCTCGTCCCGGGTGCCGGTCCCCGGTTCGGACACCGGCGGGTGGAAGCGGCCCCGCATCACCGGAGCGTCCTCGTACCAGAGGGTCACGGGCACCAGCAGGGCGCCGGTCTGCTGGGCGAGCAGCGCCGGACCGGCGGGCATCCGGGCCGTGGACCCGAAGAAGTCCACCTCGACGCCGGAGGAGGACAGGTCCCGGTCGGCGACCAGGCAGATCAGTCCGCCGGAGCGCAGCCGGCGGGCGAGGGTCCCGAAGGCGGCGCCGCCGCTGTGCGGCAGCACCTCCATGCCGAGGCTCTCGCGGTAGGCCACGAACCGGTCGTACAGGCTCTCCGGCTTGAGGCGTTCCGCGACCGTGGTGAACGGGATGCCGTGGTGACTGGTGACCCAGGCCCCGGCGAGGTCCCAGTTGGCCAGGTGCGGCAGCGCGATGATCACGCCGCGACCGGCGGCCATGCCGTCGAGCAGGACCTGCTCGTCGGTCATGACGACTTCCCTGCCGAACCGTTCCTTGTTCATCGCGGGCAGCCGGAAGGATTCCATCCAGTAGCGCATGTACGAGCGCATGCCCGCCCGGGACAGCTCCCGCAGCCGCTCCGGCCCGGCCCCGGGCACCACCCGGGCCAGGTTCGCCTCCAGCCGCAGCACGCTCTTGCCGCGGCGCTTCCAGGTGCGGTCCGCGATCGTGCGGCCGAGCGCCGCCGCCGTCGGTTCCGGCAGCTTCTTGACCGCGGCCCAGCCGAGCCCGAAGAGCCCGTCCGTCAGCCGGTCCGCCAGCGCGCCCATCAGGCGGCGCCGCCCTCGGCGGCGGCAGCGGCGGCGTCGGCCTCCGCCGCCTCGCGGCGCACGGTCACCACCCGCTGGATCAGCGTCACCAGCGAGCCGACCGCGACCACCCAGAGCGCGACGGGCAGCAGCACGCCGATCCAGGAGGGCACGCCGAAGGTCTCCAGGCCCGACAGACCGGCCGCGACCAGCGTGATCACCAGGCGCTCGGCACGCTCGACCAGCCCGTTGACGGCCACCGGCAGGCCGATCGCCTCGCCCCGGGCCTTGGTGTACGAGACCACCTGGCCGCTCGCCAGGCAGAAGATGGCCACGGCGCACAGCATGTTGTCGTGGCCCGATCCGGCGTACCAGAGCGCCAGGCCACCGAAGATCGCGGAGTCCGCCACCCGGTCCAGCGTCGAGTCCAGGAACGCGCCCCACCGGCTGGAGACCCCGGCCTGGCGCGCCATGTTCCCGTCGACCAGGTCGGAGAACACGAAGAGGGTGATCGTGATCGTGCCCCAGAAGAACTCTCCCCGTGGGAAGAAGACCAGCGCTCCGGCCATCACTCCGGCCGTGCCGATCAGGGTGACCGCGTCCGGGCTCACCCCCCGACGGAGCAGAAACGCGGCGAACGGTGTGAGGACACGCGTAAAGAATGCACGCGCGTACTTGTTCAGCATGGCCTTCCCAGGGGGTCGCTGGGCCGCACGGCCACCACGGCCACCGGCTGGCCCATCGTAGCCAGCGCCCGGGGCCCGCACCGCCGCGCACCCACCGTGGGCCCGAAGGCAATACCCGGATCGCGCCACGGAGGCGCCCGACCGGGGGTGGCCGGGTACGACGTATGGACGCAGTGTGACGCCAGTGCAAAGCTCGAAGGATCCCACCTCGCCGTTGCACCGGGAGGAACGAGAATCATGGGTGACAAGACGCAGCAATCCGGGGCCGCCGGCAGGGCACTGACGGCCGACCGCCCCTCCGCGATACGCAATGTGGTGCTGGTCGGCCACAGTGGAGCCGGAAAGACCACCCTGGTCGAAGCCCTCGCCCTGACCGCCGGAGCCGTCGGCCGGGCGGGCCGGGTCGAGGACGGCGCGACCGTCTCCGACTACGACGAGATCGAGCACCGGCGCCAGCGCTCGGTCCAGCTCTCGCTCGTCCCCGTCGCCTGGGGCGGCATCAAGATCAACATCCTGGACACCCCCGGATACGCCGACTTCGTCGGAGAACTCAGGGCCGGTCTGCGCGCCGCGGACGCGGCCCTCTTCGTCGTCTCGGCCGCCGAGGGCGCCGCGGACGGCGGCGACGGCGCCGGCCTGTCCGGCGCGACCCGGATGGTCTGGGACGAGTGCGCGGCCGTCGGGATGCCCCGCGCCATCGTCGTCACCCACCTCGAGGCCGCCCGCGCCGACTACGACCGGATGGCCGCCGTCTGCGGCGAGACCTTCGGCCCCGACGACCCCGACGCCGTCATCCCGCTCTACCTGCCGCTGCACGGCCCCGTCGGGCCCGACGGCCACGCCCCCGTCGCGGGGCTGCTCGGCCTGCTCTCGCGGCGCGTGTACGACTACACCTCCGGCGAACGGGTCGAGCGCGACCCCGACCCCGCCGAGCTGGCCCTGATCACCGACGCCCGGGCCCGCCTGATCGAGGGGATCATCGCCGAGAGCGAGGACGAGACCCTCATGGACCGCTACCTCGGCGGCGAGGAGATCGACCTCAAGACCCTCGTCGACGACCTGGAGCGCGCCGTCGCCCGCGGCACCTTCCACCCCGTGCTGATGGCCGCGCCCGCCGCCGAGGGCGCCCGCCAGGGCCTCGGCACGGTCGAACTCCTGGAACTGATCACGGGCGGCTTCCCCACCCCCCTCGAACGCCCGGCCCTCGCCGTCACCGACCCCGGCGGCGCCCCCCGCCCCGCCGTCACCTGCGACCCCGACGGCCCGCTGCTCGCCGAGGTCGTCAAGACCTCCTCCGACCCCTACGTCGGCCGGGTCTCCCTGGTCCGCGTCTTCTCCGGCACCCTGCGCCCCGAGGAGACCCTGCACGTCTGCGGCCACTTCCCCGGCGCCGACGGGGCGGCCCCCCGCGACCTGCACGAGGCCGACGAGCGCGTCGGCACCCTCACCTCCCCCTTCGGCAAGCAGCAGCGCACCCTCACCCACGGCATCGCGGGCGACCTCGCGTGCGTGGCGAAACTCACGCACGCCGAGACCGGCGACACCCTCTCCGCGAAGGCCCGCCCGCTCCTCATGGAGCCCTGGGCGATGCCCGACCCGCTGCTCCCCCTCGCCATCGAGGCCCACAGCAAGGCCGACGAGGACAAGCTCTCCCAGGGGCTCGCCCGGCTCGTCGCCGAGGACCCCACGATGCGCCTGGAGCAGAACCCGCACACCCACCAGCTCGTCCTGTGGTGCCTGGGCGAGGCCCACCAGGAGGTCGCCCTGGAGCGGCTGCGCAGCCGCTACGGCGTCCGGGTCGACGCCGTCCCCCACCGGGTGAGCCTGCGCGAGACCTTCGGCGCCAAGGCCACCGGGCGCGGCCGGCACGTCAAACAGTCCGGCGGCCACGGCCAGTTCGCCATTTGCGAGATCGACGTCGAGCCGCTGCCGGCGGGCAGCGGCATCGAGTTCGTGGACAAGGTGGTCGGCGGCGCCGTCCCGCGCCAGTTCATCCCGTCCGTCGAGAAGGGAGTACGGGCCCAGGCCGCCCGCGGCGTGGCCGCCGGGTACCCGCTCGTCGACGTACGGATCACCCTGCGCGACGGCAAGGCGCACTCCGTGGACTCCTCGGACGCGGCCTTCCAGACCGCGGGCGCGCTCGCCCTGCGCGAGGCGGCCGCCGAAGCCGAGATCCACCTCCTCGAACCCGTCGCCGAACTCACCGTCCTGGTCCCCGACGCCTACGTGGGCCCCGTCATGAGCGACCTCGCCGGACGCCGCGGCCGGGTCGTCGGCACCGAACCGGCGGGCCCCGGACGCTCCGTGGTGCGCGCCGAGATCCCCGAGATCGAGATCGGCCGCTACGCCGTGGAACTGCGCTCGGTCTCCCACGGCACCGGCGGCTTCCGCCGCGGCTACGCCCGCCACGAGCCCATGCCGCCGCACCTCGCGGACAAGATGCGCGAACAGGCCGAGAAAGGTAACTAGTTGACATAGCGCCCGGGGTACCGCCCACCCAACCCGCTTGCGGAGGGCGGTATTTCCCTGTCCCATGACCATCGGGGGACGACCCTCGCTAGGCTCTTTCAGGCTCGGCGGGGCGGGGCAGAACATCGGGTGACGGGACACCGAACAGCGGGACACCGGGCACGCACGAAGGCACAGCGATGGGGGCAGCGGTGGCGGACGACGGTTTCGACTTCAGGCCGGGGGCGCAGATCCCCCTCCAGGGCGGTGGCGGCCAGACCGCGGCGACCAACGCGCTGGCCTCCGCCGCGTACCGCGACGGCAAGCCGGACGAGATACTCAAAGCCAACAACGAGCACTACGAATCCACCGTGAAGAAGGGGAAGCTCTCCCTCTTCGAGCCCAACTTCGGCGAGGCCTTCTGCCGGGCGGTCGAGGCCCGCATGCTCGGCGCCGGCCGCAAGCCGCTGATCCAGTCCTTCGGCGCCGACCCGCAGACCGTCGTCGAGCACTGCCTCGCCGCCTCCCGCCTGCGCAAGGAGCGCGACCGCAAGCTCCGCCTGATCATGCTGGTCTGCGGCGTGCTCTTCCTGCCCGGACTGCTCCTGTGGCTGGGCCTGTTCCAGTTGCGCAAGTCCCTCGCCGGGAACGCGGGCAAGCGCGCCTCCTGGATGGGCACCGCGCTCCTCGTCGGCGTCGCGCTCGTGGTGGCGGTGCTGATGTTCCGGCTGCCGTTCACCGGATTCTGGGGCCTGTACCTGCGGGCGATGGTCATCGCCCCGGCCGTGGGGTGGCTGTTGGCCTCTCGGATCGCCGAGGCCGCCGCCAAGGACATGCGCGCCCGGTGGGACGGCCTGCTCGGCGGGGCCTCCGTCGGGGCCAAGATCCCCGAGGCGGTCCCCGGCAACCCCGACGAGACCTCCCGCGAGGACCTGCGCCACCAGCTCGCGAAGCTCACCGCCGAGGGCCGCAGCAACTCCGTCTTCTACGCCGGCCCCAAGGGCATCCTGGGCATGGGCACCCGCTGGGGCAGCTGGCAGTTGGCGGAGGACCTCGCGCCCAAGACGGAGGGCGCCGAGATCCACCCCTTCCGCAGTTGGGACGTGGTCCGCGCGATCCAGGACCAGCTGCGCATGCTGGAACGCGGCCCGCTGCACACGGGCGGCTTCCCGCCGCCGTCCATCACGCACTGGATCGTCACCCCGGTCGGCGAGGGCGCCAAGGAGGTCGCCCGCCCCACCGGCGCGGACGTCGACACCTTCCTCATCAAGCAGCACGAGGTCACCCGCATCTGCAACGAGCAGCAGTTCGGCGCGGGCAACCGGCACTACCTCGGGGTCCAATGGCCGCTGTGGGACGGCCAGTTGGTGATCACGATGATGGTGACCGTGACCGTGCTCTACAAGACCCTGCGCGTCGACGTCACCGCCCACTCCCTCGGCCCGGTGCACGGCCTGTTCACCACCAAGTCGGCGCCGAAGACCACCGAGGTCGCCAAGACCGTCCGGTTCTGGGAGACCGTGGAGCGCACCCACGCCCTCGTGGACGCCTCCGAGGTGGTGCGCCTCGCGGTCCGCGCGCCCTTCACCTGGTACCCGCCGCTGCTCGACTTCCTGGGCGGCAAGCTGGTCCTGCCCGAGCCGTTCGGCGTCCGGCACGTGTGGGCCGGTTCGATGTGGCGGCACCGGTTCATGGCCGACGACGCGATGCGCACGGCCACGCCGGTGCTGCGGGCGGTGCACGCGGCCGCCATGCGCGTCCTGGACGAGAACGGCGTCGACACCGACCGCTTCGCGAACCGCTCGATGATCGTGAGCGGCATGGTCCAGGACGCCTCGCCGCGCAAGGCCGACGCCTACGACGCCTGACCCGCCCCCGGTCCACGTCCGCCCCGCCCCGCCTCGGCCTCCGCCGGTGCGGGGCGGTCTGCGTTCCGACGGGCCAGCGGGCCGGCGTTCCAGCGGGCCGGCGTTCCAGCGGGGAAAACAAGAAAGGCAAGGAGGTGAAACCACTCCTTGCCACTCCTAACTTATAGCGCACCGGGGGGCTTGCGGCAAGGCCCCGGTGGCGGGGCAGAATCGCCCATCCACCCCCCTGCCGCCCCGCTTTGGAGATCCGCCACGTGCGACCGCTGCCGTCCCCGACCACCCGTGCGTTCGACCTGCCCGACCACCTCGGCCCCAAGGCCGACCCGGCCCTGATCGGTGGCGACGAACGCCACTTCGCCGCCATCTCGGCGAGCCTCGACCGGACGATCGCCGAGCTGTCCGACCAGCTCGCGGCCGCGCGCCGGGCGCCCGGCGGGATCGGCCGCGGGGCGATGGACCGGGACGCGGAGATCCACCGCCTGACCGCGCGCCTGCACACCCTGCGCCGTTTCGGCCTCGACCTGTGCCTGGGGCACTTCGTCCCCGCGGACGGCTCGGCGCCCGTCCACGTCGGACGCCTCGGCCTCACCGACGGCCACGGCCACCGCCTGCTCCTCGACTGGCGCTCCCCCGCCGCCGAACCGTTCTTCGCGGCCACCCACGGCAACCCGATGGGGCTGGCGAGCCGCCGCCGGTACCGCTGGACCCGCGGCCGGATCACCGACTACTGGGACGAGGTGTTCAGCGCCGACGCGCTCGAGGGCCGCGCCGCGCTCGACGACCAGTCCGCCTTCATCGCCAGCCTCGGCAGCAGCCGCTCGGACCGGATGCGCGACGTGCTCGCCACCATCCAGGCCGACCAGGACGCGATCGTGCGGGCCGGCTCGCGCGGCGCCCTCGTCGTCGACGGCGGCCCGGGCACCGGCAAGACCGTCGTCGCCCTGCACCGCGCCGCCTACCTGCTGTACTCCGACCCCCGCCTCGGCCACCGCCGCGGCGGCGTGCTCTTCGTCGGCCCGCACCAGCCCTACCTCGCCTACGTCGCCGACGTCCTGCCCGGCCTCGGCGAGGAGGGCGTACGGACCTGCACCCTGCGCGACCTCGTGCCCGAGGGCGCCGCCGCCCCGGCCGAGCAGGACCCCGCGGTGGCCCGCCTGAAAGGGGCGGCGGAGCTGGTCGGGGCGATCGAGCCGGCCGTCCGCCTGTACGAGGAGCCGCCCACCGAGGGCACGACGGTCTCGACCCCCTGGTCCGACCTCTGGCTGGGCCCCGCCGACTGGGCGGCCGCCTTCGACGCGGTCGAGCCCGGCACCGCGCACAACGAGGCGCGGGAGCAGATCCTGGAGGAGCTGCTCGCGATCCTCGTGGACAAGGACGACAGCGGCGCCGCGCCCCACCTGCTGCGGCGCGCGCTGCTCCAGGACGAGGAGCTGATCGGGACGCTGCGGCGCGCCTGGCCGATGCTGGACGCGGGCGACCTGGTCGGCGACCTGTGGTCGGTGCCCGCGTACCTGCGCAGGTGCGCGCCGTGGCTCGCCCCCGAGGACGTGCGCGCGCTCCAGCGCGCGGACGCCCGCGCCTGGACCCTCTCCGACCTGCCGTTCCTGGACGCGGCGCGGGCACGGCTCGGCGACCCGGAGGCCGCCGGGCGCAGGCGCCGGGGCGAAGCCGCTGCCGCGGCCGAACGCGCCCGCCGGGCCGAGGCCATCGACAGCCTGCTGCAGAACGCTGTGATCGAGGAGGACGAGGGCGCGCTCGGCATGCTGCACGGGCGGGACCTGCGGGACGCCCTGGTCGAAGGCGGCGCGTCGGCCGGTAGCGAGGTCGATCCGCTGCTGGGACCGTTCGCGCACGTGGTGGTGGACGAGGCCCAGGAGCTGACCGGGGCCGAGTGGCAGATGCTGCTGCTGCGCTGCCCGTCCCGCAGCTTCACGATCGTCGGGGACCGCGCCCAGGCCCGCCGCGGGTTCACCGGGTCGTGGCGGGAACGGCTGGAGCGGGCCGGGCTCGACCGGATCACCGTGGCGTCCCTGAGCGTCAACTACCGGACACCGCGGGAGGTGATGGCGCAGGCGGAACCGGCCATCCGGGCCGTGCTCCCGGACGCCAACGTGCCGACCTCCGTGCGCAGCAGCGGCATCCCCGTCGTCCACGGGTCGGTCACGGAACTGGCCGCGGTCCTCGACGACTGGCTCGCGGCGAACGCCGAGGGGACCGCCTGCGTCATCGGCGCCCCCGCGTTCCGGGCGACGGACCGCGTGCGGTCACTGACGCCGGAGCTGTCGAAGGGACTCGAGTTCGACCTGGTCGTCCTCGTCGATCCGGACGCCTTCGGCGAGGGCGTCGAGGGCGCCGTCGACCGCTACGTCGCGACGACCCGCGCGACCCGGCAGCTCGTCGTCCTGACGAGCGGGTAGCGCGCCGCGGTCAGCCCGCGCCGAGCGGCGCGGCGTCCTCGGCGTCGAGCTGGTGGTCCGCCCAGACGTAGCTCGCGGGCAGCAGGTCGGCGATGGGGACGGAGCGCGGTTCGCCCTTCACCTCGACGATGACCTCGATGGTCGGGAAGTAGTCGAGCAGGACCTGGCGGCAGCGGCCGCAGGGCGGCACGATCCCGCGGTCCCGGTCGCCGACGGCCACGATCGTCGCCAGGTCGTGGGCGCCCTGGGCCGCGGCGGCGCCGATGACGACGAGCTCCGCGCAGGGGCCGCCGGTGAAGTGGTAGGCGTTCACGGCCGTGACGATCCGGCCGTCCCGGTCGCGGGCCGCGGCGGCCATGGTGTGGTTGTCGCCGCGGCAGCGCGTGGCCGCGACCTGCGCCGCCGCGGCCACCAGCTCGTGGTCGACCGCGCCGGTCCGCTCGCCCGGCACTAGTCGACCGGCCAGGAGTCGGCGAGCATCTGCCGCGTGTCGGCGAGGAGTTGCGGCAGGACCTTGGTGTGGCCGACCACCGGCATGAAGTTCGTGTCCCCGCCCCAGCGCGGCACGATGTGCTGGTGCAGGTGCGCGGCGATGCCGGCTCCGGCGGCGGCGCCCTGGTTCATCCCGATGTTGAAGCCGTGCGCGCCGGAGGCCTTGCGCAGCGCGACCATGGCCCGCTTGGTCAGGTCGGCGAGTTCGGCGGTCTCGGGGCCGTCCAGCTCGGTGTAGTCGGCGACGTGCCGGTAGGGGACGACCATGAGGTGTCCGCCGTTGTACGGGTAGAGGTTCAGCACGGCGTACACGTGCTTGCCCCGGGCCACGACCAGCCCGTCCGCGTCGGACATCTCCGGAATACCGCAGAAGGGACAGCCGTCCCCGGCCTCCGGGCCGGTCGGCTTGTTCTCCCCTTGGATGTACGCCATCCGGTGGGGCGTCCACAGCCGCTGGAACGCGTCCTGCGTGCCGACACCGATCTGCTGCTCCGGCTCACTCGTCATGGGATGCAGCATATGACCTTGCCGCGACGGACGAGGAAGGCCCCCGGGAAGTGATCACTTCCCGGGGGCCTTCCTCGTGCGGATCAGCCGTGGATCAACCGCGGATCGGCCGTGGATCAGACCTGGACGCGGTCCTCGACGACCTGGACCAGCTTCGCCAGGGCGTCGGCCTTGGGCACGCCGTTCTCCTGCGAGCCGTCGCGGTAGCGGAAGGAGACGGTGCCAGCCGCCATGTCCTCGTCACCGACGAGGATCATGAACGGGACCTTGAGCTTCTGGTTGGTCCTGATCTTCTTCTGCATCCGGTCGGACGAGGCGTCCACCTCGACCCGCAGGCCCTTCTTCTTCGCCTCGGCGGCGAACTCCTGCAGGTACTCGACGTGCGCGTCGCCGATCGGGATGCCGACCGCCTGCACCGGGGCCAGCCACGGCGGCATGACGCCCGCGTAGTGCTCCAGCAGCACGGCGAAGAAGCGCTCGATGGAGCCGAACAGCGCGCGGTGGATCATGACCGGCTGCTGCTTGGTGCCGTCGGGGCCGGTGTACTCCAGGTTGAAGCGCTCCGGCAGGTTGAAGTCGAGCTGCACGGTCGACATCTGCCAGGTGCGGCCGATGGCGTCACGGCACTGGACCGAGATCTTCGGGCCGTAGAACGCGGCGCCGCCCGGGTCCGGAACGAGCGGGAGGCCCTGCTTCTCGGCGACCTGGCGCAGGGTCTCGGTGGCCTCTTCCCAGATCTCGTCCGAGCCGACGAACTTCTCCGGGTCCTTGGTCGACAACTCGAGGTAGAAGTCCGTCAGACCGTAGTCGCGCAGCAGGTTCAGGACGAAGGTGAGGGTCCGGTCCAGCTCCTCCGCCATCTGCTCCTTGGTGCAGTAGATGTGCGCGTCGTCCTGGGTGAAGCCGCGCGAGCGGGTCAGGCCGTGCACGACGCCCGACTTCTCGTAGCGGTACACGGTGCCGAACTCGAAGAGGCGCAGCGGCAGTTCGCGGTAGGACCGGCCGCGCGCGTCGAAGATCAGGTTGTGCATCGGGCAGTTCATGGGCTTGAGGTAGTAGTCGGTACCACCGTCGAGCTGCATGGGGGGGTACATGCCGTCCGCGTACCAGTCCAGGTGGCCGCTCTTCTCGAAGAGGGCGCCCTTGGTGGCGTGCGGGGTGTAGACGAACTCGTAGCCCTCTTCCTCGTGCCGCTTGCGCGAGTAGTCCTCCATCACCCGGCGGATGGTGCCGCCGCGCGGGTGGAAGACGGCGAGGCCGGAGCCGATCTCGTCCTGCACGGAGAAGAGGTCCAGCTCGACGCCGAGCTTGCGGTGGTCGCGCTTCTCGGCCTCCGCGAGGAAGTCGAGGTGGGCCTTGAGCTCGTCCTTCGACGGCCACGCGGTGCCGTAGATGCGCTGGAGCATCGGGTTCTTCTCGCTGCCGCGCCAGTAGGCGGCCGCGTTGCGCATCAGCTTGAACGCGGGGATGTTGCGGGTGGTCGGCAGGTGCGGGCCGCGGCACAGGTCCGACCAGCACAGGTCGCCGGTCTTGGCGTCGATGTTGTCGTAGATGGTCAGCTCGCCGCCGCCCACCTCGACGTCCGCGCCGTCGTCCGAGGTCGCCGCCGAACCCTTGAGCCCGATCAGCTCCAGCTTGTAGGGCTCGTGCGCGAGCTCCTCGCGGGCCGCCTCGTCGGTAACGACGCGGCGCGCGAAGCGCTGCCCGCGCTTCTGGATCTCCTGCATCTTCTTCTCGACGGCCTTGAGGTCGTCGGGGGTGAAGGGCTTCGCGACGTCGAAGTCGTAGTAGAAGCCGTCCCGGACCGGCGGGCCGATGCCCAGCTTGGCCTCGGGGAAGAGCTCCTGCACGGCCTGCGCCATGACGTGCGCGGTCGAGTGGCGCAGGATGTTCAGGCCGTCCTCGGAGGAGATCTCCACCGGCTCGACGGTCTCGCCGTCCTTGACCTCGTAGGAGAGGTCCTTCAGCTCGCCGGCGACGCGCGCCGCGACGACGGTGCGTTCACCGGGGAAGAGGTCGGCCGCCGTAGTGCCCGTGGCCACCACGCGCTCGTCCCGCTCGGAATCGCGTTGGATGATCACACGGACGTCTGACACCGGTCTCTCCTGACTCAGGGGGTGCGCGAGCGAACACTGCGCGGCTGAATCGTACCGAGCCGGACGGCCCGGCCGCTAAACGGTTACTTCGTGGCACCCGGCCACCGGGCGGACGTAGCGTGGGCCGGGTGACCCACGCCACCCCTCCCCCCTCCCCCCTCGTCCGTCCGCTGGACCTCGCCGACGACGCGACGGCCGCCGCCGTGCACCGGATCGGTCGGGCCGCCTACGCGGTGGAGGCCGAACTGATCGGCTTCGACGGCATACCGGCGCTGCGCGAGAGCCTGGCGGACCTGCGCTCGCGCCCGCTGAACTGGCTCGGCGCCGTGTCGCCGGCCGGGGAGGTGGCCGGGTTCCTCGCCTGGGAGGCGGGGCCGCGGAGCGCGGGCGCGGCGATCTCCATCGACCGGCTGTGCGTCGACCCGGCCTGGTTCCGCCGCGGCGTCGGCTCGCTGCTGCTGCGCCACCTGCTGGAGGAGGTGGCCCCCGGCCGGGCGGTCGGGGTCACCACGGGCGCCGCGAACACGCCCGCCATGACCCTCTACCTGCGCACGGGCTTCACCCGGGGCGCCGACTTCTCGCCCGTCCCCGGTCTGGTGATGGCCTCCTTCACCCGGCTGTGAGCCCCCCGCTCACGCCTGCGGGTCCGCGTCCCGCCCGTCCCGCTCCGCGTCCCCCTCCGGGTCGACGAAGGGCAGCTCCCCCGCCGCCGGGTAGTCCCCGTACAGGGACTTCATCAGCCGGTCGCGCTCGACCTCGTCGAGCCGGACCGGGGTCACCTCGGCCGCGTCCGTGAGCCGCCGGAAGCCGCCCCGCCGCTGGAGCCGTCCGCTGAGCCGGACCGGGAGCCCGGCGAGGTGGGCGTGGCCCGCCACCCGGTACGCCTCCTCGTCGAGCGCGACCCGGACGTACGGGACCTCCGCGCCCGACAGGACGCGCAGCCGGACCGTGCCCCCGCCACCCTGCCCCGACCGCTGCATCCGCACCACGGCCCCCGCGATCCGCACCGCCACTGCGGGCTCCTCCCGGGTGTAGCGGGCCGCGGCCTCGCGCAGCACGGGCAGGTCGCCCGGGGAGAACTCCACGGGCTCGGGGCGGGCCGCGCAGCCCGCCGGGACCCCGGCGGCCGGGGCCCAGGCCAGCGCGATGCGGACCCCGCCCGAGCCCCGGACCAGGGCGATCAGCGCGTCCGCCAGCTCCCGGCTGGCCCCGGCCCCGACGGCCGCGTCGAAGGCCTCCATGCCGCCGGTGGCCCGCTGGTAGTCCACGGCCTCGCGGGCCGCGTGCAGGGCGTGGTGCAGTCGGGTCACCGGCCCCCGGCCCCCGTCGACCGGTACGTACGCGGTCAGCCGGCGCCCGCCCGGAGCGGGCCCCACCAGCACCCCGTCCAGGGCCCGTTCGGCCTGCCACCGGTGCCGGGCGCCGTGGTATCCGGCCCGGGCCCGGTCCGCCAGCGCCCCGGCCAGCAGGAGCTGGCGGGCGGCGGTGCGCAGCTGTTCCTGCGCCGACCAGGAGGCCTCGCCACCGGGCCCGTACAGCCCCTCGCCCTCGGGGATGTCGCGGATCCAGCGGACCTCGTCGCTGGGCACGCTCAGCCCGTACAGCACCTCGCGCGCCGACGGCAGCCCGCTGCGCGAGAGGGCGGTGAGCGCCTCCTCGACCAGGTCGGCGCAGTCGGGGAAGGTCCGGTCCTCGGGCACGAGCAGGCTGGTCGCGGCGGGTCCTGGCGGGGTCCAGCGGCCGTAGCGCCCGCTCGCGCCGCCGCGGCGCAGCCAGCCGTGCCGCAGCAGGAGCGCGCCCAGCACGGCGGGGTCCACCTGCGCCGGGTCGGGCGGCCGCACCGCGTCGGGGTCCGCGAACTCCGGCGACGGCGCCGGTTCCAGGTTCGGCCAGTTCATCAAGGCGTCCCTCCCGACCCGACCCGGGTCATGATCTCGCACAGCGCCCGGTCGTCGAAGATCCGCGCGGTCGGTATCCGTACGGTGGTCCGGCGCCGTCCGGTCACGGGGTGACCGGCCAGGTTGGTCCAGTAGCAGCAGTGCCGCAGGTCGAGCCGGTCGTGCCCGGCGCTGAGCCACTCCTCGCGCTCCCGCGGTACGAGCATCACGACGAGGATCTTGGGCACCGCGGCCGGTGTGCGGGCGAGCTTGACGAGGTGCTCGTTGTCGAGGGTGAAGGCGAAGGTCGGTCCGGGCGGGTTCGGCGGGGTCTGGTAGGTGGCCTTCAACTGGACCTTGACGGTGACCTCGTCGTCGATGACGTGCTCGGGCGAGCCGTGGCTGACGTGCCAGTCGATGCCGTTGTCCGGGAAGGGCTGGGACAGGGAGCAGCCGGCCGCGGCCGCGACGGCGTGCAGGTAGCCCACCTGGAGGGTCTCCATGCAGGCGGTGGTGGCGAGTGTGCCGCGCAGCGGTCCGGTCCCCGTTTCCGGCCCGGTCCGCCCACGCAGCGCCCCGCCCGGTTCGGGATGCGCGAGCGCCATGGCTCCCCATGCCTTTCGGGCTCTGCGGGGTGTCGTGCGGAAGTGGCCGGGGGCCCGCGGCGCGACGGCGGTGCCATGGCGGTGACGATCGCTCACCCGTGCGGTCCCCCAAGGAAGTTGTCTCCGCACCTGGCACCCCGCAAACGGCGTACACGGCAAACCGCACGGGTATCACCGCTTCGGGCAGGGGTCGCACGCCACGGGCGTCGGCGTCCATCTGCCGATCGGGGACGAGGAGTTCGCCATGACGCGCTGGTACGAGGGCCCGCTGGCCGCATTTGACACCGAGACCACCGGGGTGGACGTCGAGCAGGACCGGATCGTGTCCGCCGCGCTCGTCGTGCAGGAGTGTGCGGGCGGCCGGGCCCGTTCCACCCGGTGGCTGGTCAATCCGGGGATTCCGGTTCCCCCCGGCGCCACGGAAGTGCACGGACTGACCGACGACCACCTCCAGCGCAACGGGCGCTGGCCGGCGCCGGTCGTGGACGAGATCGCGCAGGCGCTCGCGGAGCAACAGGCCGCGGGCCGACCGGTGGTGGTGATGAACGCGCCGTTCGACCTGACCCTGCTGGACCGGGAGTTGCGCCGACACCGGGCGTCGCCGCTGAGCCGGTACCTGGACGACCGGCCCCTGACCGTGCTGGACCCGCGGGTGCTGGACAAGCACCTGGACCGCTACCGCAAGGGCCGCCGCACGCTGACGGACCTGTGCGCGCACTACGGGATAGAGCTGGAGGCGGCGCACGACGCGGCGGCCGACGCGATGGCCTCGCTGGAGGTCGTGCGGGCGGTGGGCCGCCGCTTCTCCGGACGGCTGGAGCGGCTCTCCCCGTCCGAGCTGCACACGCTCCAGGCGGTGTGGCACGCGGCGCAGGCGCGCGGGCTCCAGGCCTGGTTCGCGCGCAACGGCACCCCGGAGCCGGTGGATCCGCACTGGCCGCTGCGCCCGGAGCTGCCCGCCGCCGCCTGAGCCGGACGCGCACACAGGCGCGCACGGGCCCGGACATGCGGAAGGCCGGTCCGTCTCGCGACGGACCGGCCTGTCCCGGTGGGCGATACTGGGATCGAACCAGTGACCCCTTCGGTGTGAACGAAGTGCTCTCCCGCTGAGCTAATCGCCCGGGAACGGATCGAACAATACAGGCCCCGGGGCCGTGCGTTCAAACCGCGTCCCGCCGGGCCGCCAGATGGGCGGCCAGACCGCGCCGTCCGCCCCGCATCATCAGCGCGTGGTTGAGCCGGAAGACGGGCCGCCCGGGCACCGCGAGGCGGCGCATCAGCGCCCGGCGGACCTCGACCTCCTGCTCGTACACCGCCCGCGTGCCGCGCCCGCGCGGCCGCACGGTCCACCGCGCCCAGCCTTCGAGGTCACCGCGCAGGGCCGCCTCCAGCACCCCGGTGGCCGGGTCGCGCAGCAGCTCGGTGGCGGTGACCTCGATCTCGTAGGGCAGGAACGAGCGGAAGTGCCCGACGCCGGTGTGCGGGCCGACCGGCTCCACCGCGCGGACCTGCGGCCACCAGCGCGGGTAGTCCTCGCCGCGTTCGAGCACGGCGTAGACCCGGTCGGGCGGGGCGTCGAGGTCCCACACGCTGCGGAAGCGGTAGTGGCTCCAGTCCATGGGACCAGTGTGAACTCCCGGGGCGGGCGCGGGTACTCAGTCCGGGAATGAGCACCCGCCTGAGTACCCGCGCCCATGTTCCGGGGGCGTGAGCGGCGCCACACTGCGGAGCATGGAGAATCCGCTGACGCCGGCCTCGGAGCTGGCACTCATCGACCGGGAACTGGCCCACCTCGACGCGAGGCGGCTGCAGTTGCTCGGTCGCCGGGACTGGCTGCTGCGGCTGCTGAACGCCCAGGTCGCCCCGCCGCTGTCCGTCGGGCCCCCCGCTCAGGGCTGGGGTCCCGGTCCGCACTGGACGCCCGGTCCGGCGGGACCGGCGCAGGGCCCCGCACGGGAGGCCTCGGCGCCCGGCGCGCAGAACGTGCTGCTGGTCCTGGGCGCCGTGCTGCTGGCGGTGGCCGCGCTCGCCTTCACCCTGGTCAGCTGGGGTTCCCTGGGGATCGGCGGGCGCGCGGCGGTGCTGGCCGTGCTGACCGGGACGGCGCTGGCGGTGCCGGCGGTCCTGCTGCGGCGCGCACTGGGCGCGACGGCGGAGGCGGTGGCGGCGGTGGGGCTGCTGCTGACCGTGCTGGACGTGTACGCGCTGCACGAGGTGGCCCTCGGCGGGGTCCCGGCCGCCTGGTACGTGGCGGGCTCCTGCGCCGCGCTGGCCGCGCTGTGGGCGGGGTACGGGGCGACCCTGCGCGGGCTGCTGCTGCCGCTGCCGTTCGCGCTGGTGGCGGCCCAGTGGACGCTGCCCTGCCTGGCGCTCGCCCTGCACGTCGGCCGGACGGCGGGCGGCTGGACCCTGCTGGCGCTGGCGGCGCTGAACGCGGCGCTCGGCCTGTGGGGCGGTCCCGCGGCGGCCGTGCGGCCCCGGGTCTGGCCCGCGGTGCGGATCCTGGCCGGGGTGCTCGCCGCCCTGGCCGCCCTGGGCGCCGTCGGGGTCGCGCTGGCCCTGGCCGCCGACGCGGGCTCGCTGCCCGACCGGCTGTCCGCCGGTGTGCTGCTGGCGGCCGCGGGCGGCGCCTTCGTGGTGGTGGCGGGCCGGATCCGGCAGGAGCAGCTGGCTCCGGTGCTCGCCGGGGCCGGTGGCCTGGTGTGGACGCTGGCCGCGCAGGTGCTGCTGGTCCCCCGGGGCTCCGCGTGGGCGCCGGTGCTCTACGTCCTGGTGTCGCTGCCCCTGCTGGGGGCGCTGCGGGTGGGCGCGGCGGCGCGGCCGGTGCGCCACGGACTCGCCGGGGCCGGGGTGGTGGTGGCCGGGCTCGGCGGGCTGGTCTCGTTCCTGTCGATGCTGCCCGTGCTGGTCGCGCCCGCTGCGCTGCTGGGCGAGGTGTGGACCGCGGCGAGCCCGCGGGCGGAGCTCGGCGGCGGCGGGCGGCAGGCGGTGGCCGTGGCGCTGATCGCCGCCGCCGTGGCGCTCTGGCTGGAGCGGGCCTCGGGGCGCCGGGAGGCGCGGGTGGTGGCCGTACCGCTCGTGTGGACGGCCCTCTTCGCGGCGCCGGTGGCCTTCGCGCTGCCGGTGGCGGCGGTGTTCGCGGCCCAGCTCGCGGTGGTGGCGGCCGCGCTGGTGGTCGCCCTGGGCCTGGGACGGGCGACCGACGCCGGGGTCCGGATCGCGGCGGCGGCGTGCGGGGCGGCCGGGGCCGCGAGCCTGTCCGTGGCGGCTCTGGACGGGCGCACGGCGACCTTCGCGGTGTGGGCGGCGCTGGGCGCGCTGTGCGGCGCGGGGGCGGCCTACGGGCGCGGCCCGCTGGCCTCCCGGGCGGCGGCCGCCGTGGTGGCGACCGGGTACGCGACGGGGCTGCTGCTGGCCCTGGCCGCGCTGCTGGAGCTGCCGGCGCGCCAGTGGCCGCTGCTGGTCCTGCTGGTCCCGGCCGCGGCGGCGGCCTTCGGGCCACGGGCCGCGGCGGTGCGGATCCCGGTGGAGGTGGCCGGGGCGGCGGCCGGGGGCCTGGCCCTGCTGCTGGCCCTGGTGGCGGGGCACGCGCCCGCGCTCGCGCTGGTCCTGGGTCTGGCGGGCGTGGTGTGCGCGGCCGCGGCCGTGCGGGCGGACCGGCGTGCGGTGGGCTGGGCGGCCGGGGCGCTGTTCCTGGCGGCGACCTGGGTCCGGCTGGCGGCGTCCGGGGTGGACGCGGTGGAGGCGTACACGCTGCCGGTGACGGTGCCCGCGCTGGTGGTGGCCTGGCTGCGGCGGCGCCGGGACCCGGCCGCCCCGTCCTGGGCGACGTACGGCCCGGGCCTCGCGGCGACCCTGGTGCCGAGCCTGATCGCGGTCTGGGCCGATCCGCACTGGACGCGCCCGCTGCTGCTGGGGCTGGGCGCCCTCGCGGTGACGCTGGCCGGGGCGCGGTGGCGGCTCCAGGCGCCGCTGGTGCTGGGCGGGGTCGTGCTGGGCCTGGTGGCGCTGCACGAGCTGGCGCCGTACGTCCTCCAGGTGGTCGGCGCGCTGCCGCGCTGGCTGCCGCCGGCGCTCGCGGGGGCGCTGCTGCTGGCGGTGGGGGCGACGTACGAGAAGCGGCTGCGGGACGCGCGGCGGCTGCGGTCGGCCCTCGGCAGGCTCGGCTGAGCCCCGCCCCGGGGGCGGGCCCCCGGGGCGGGAACGACGAGGGCCCCGGAGACGTGAAGTCTCCGGGGCCCTCGGTCCGGGTGGGCGATACTGGGTTCGAACCAGTGACCCCTTCGGTGTGAACGAAGTGCTCTCCCACTGAGCTAATCGCCCGGACGCACCGCAAACATTACCGCATGTCAGCGGTGCTCCCGACCATCGCCGGACGGCCGCTACTTCTTGACGTGCCAGGGCAGGGTGAGCCCGTACTTCCACAGGTAGAAGCCGATCAGCACGCCCGCGATGACGAGGCCGACGCTGGTCAGGATGATGTTGCGGCGGCGGACCTTCGGGTCGAGGGCCTTCTGGGCCGCCTCGGACACCTTGCGCTTGGTCCAGCGCAGCACGACCTGGGCCCAGGCGAACTCGGTCGCCCAGATGAACAGGCCCGCGAAGATCGCGACCCAGCCCGGCCCGGGCAGCACCAGCATCGCGATGCCCGCGACGATGACCGCCAGTCCGACGACGAAGACGCCGACCTGCCAGCTCAGGTGGAGGCCGCGGCGGGCCCGGATGAAGGCGGGCGCCTTCGACACGTGCTGCTCTTCCGCCGCGTCCGCGGTCGTGGCGGCGTCCGTCGGAGTGGATCCTGCCGATTCCGGCGATGCGCTCGTCGCGGACTCGTTGCTCTCGCGGTTACTCCCCGTATTCATGGGCCCGAATCTACCGGAGCCGGATGCACAGGTGAATCGTCGTTTGGATCCGCCGTCCGAGGGACCCAGAGGTCCGCAAAACGGTCAGAGGGGTTTACAACGGCACCGCAGGTGGCATGTCGATTTCGCCGACGTGCGAATCCCCGAGCGCACACTGAGCGAAAGGCCCTGGCGCTTATGAACACCACGGTCAGCTGCGAGCTGCACCTGCGCCTCGTTGTGTCGAGCGAGTCCTCACTGCCTGTACCCGCGGGCCTGCGGTATGACACGGCCGACCCCTACGCCGTGCACGCCACCTTCCACACCGGCGCCGAGGAGACGGTCGAATGGGTATTCGCCCGCGACCTCCTCGCGGAGGGCCTGCACCGGCCCACCGGTACCGGCGACGTCCGCGTCTGGCCGTCCCGCAGCCACGGTCAGGGCGTCGTATGCATCGCCCTGAGCTCACCGGAGGGAGAAGCACTGCTCGAAGCACCAGCCCGAGCACTCGAGTCGTTCCTCAAGCGGACGGACGCCGCGGTCCCACCCGGGACCGAACACCGGCACTTCGACCTCGACAAGGAGCTCTCCCACATCCTGGCCGAAAGCTGAGCCAGGCCTACCGCCGCTCGACACCGTCCGACTCGGGGCGACGGTGCGGGGCGGACAACCACATACGCACGTGCCGGCGCTGTTCCCGCGGGATCCACCCGCGGGGACGGCGCCGGTGCGCGTGGGGACCACTCGGCTAAAGTCGGCGACCATCGGCGGCCTCGTTCCGCGCCGCCGCAAGCCAGGCCCCCAGGGAGCACCCGTGCAGATCCCCCACGACACCCGACGCGCACTCGACGTCGTCGTCGCCGTGGTGAACACCGCGGCCGAGGCGGGCCAGCCCGACGGGCTGGCGGACATCGGCGCGCTGCGCGCCTTCGTACACGAGTTCGCCATCAGCGACGTCGGCGAGCTGGGCGTCCGCGACCTCTCCGGCGTGCGCGCCGTCCGCGCGAAGTTCGCGCAGGTCTTCGCGGCGCCGAACTCCCGTGCGGCCGCCGTGCTGATCAACGAGCTGGTCGCGACGGCGGGCACCACGCCCCAGCTGACCGACCACGACGGCTACGACTGGCACGTGCACTACTTCGCCCCGGGCGCCTCGGTCGGCGACCACCTGGCCGCGGACGGCGGGATGGCGCTCGCCTTCATCGTGGTCTCCGGCGAACAGGAACGGCTGCGCCGCTGCGAGGCCCCGGACTGCCGGCGCGCCTTCGTCGACCTCTCGCGCAACCGGTCCCGGCGCTACTGCGACAGCCGCACCTGTGGGAACCGGCTGCACGTGGCCGCGTACCGGGCCCGCCGCAAGGAGGCGGGCACGGAGCACGTGGAGCCGGCCGCGGGGCAGGGATCAGAGCAGGAAGAGGTCGTGCACGGCGGCGAGCAGCAGCAGGGTGCCGATCACCGTTAGGAAGATCATCAGCGGCGGTTGGGAGAGCGCGAAGAGGCAGCCGCGCGCCTCTTCGGGCGGGACGCGGGGCACGGGCGGAGCGGGCGTTACGGGCGCGGCGGACCGAGGTGCGGGGACCGGAGGGGACGCGGGCGCGGCAGCGGGGACGAGGGCCGGAAGCGGAACGGGAACCGGCGGCTCGCCCGTCGAGGTGTCGGGCATGTCGGGGCGATGATGACGCAGCGCACCCCTGTTCGTCCGTCAACACGCCAATGACGACGCGGTAGTTCGTCAGATCTTGTGCTTCCGGTCCTCAGATCCCGTGCTTCTTCAAGATCGCTTCGATGTCGGAGAAGTCCTCCGCGGGCGCGGCCGCGCGTCGCGGTGCGGCCTGCGGGGGCGCGCCGGCGCCGAGCAAGGGCGCGGAGGCGTTCGGCGCGACCGCGGCCTGCTGCTCGGACCGGGAGGAGCGGCCGCGGCGGCCCACCTTCGCCACCTTCGCCGGTTCCTCCCCCTCGGGGCCGAGGCGCCGGCGCTCGATGGCGCGGGTGGTCGTGAAGAGCAGCCAGGCGAGGCCCAGCAGGCCGAAGCCCACCCAGACCGTCGGGTTGAAGGCGATCCCGGACACCCACTTGACCAGGCCGGTCAGCACCAGGGCCACCGGGACCAGCGCGTACGCGGTGATCCGCGCCGCCGCCAGGAAGCGCTTGCGGTAGGCGGTGAGCGCGGCGATGCCCAGGCCCGCCGCGGACGCCGCGGAGCATATGGTCTCGGCAAGCATGGGTTCCTCCAGCTCTGGGCGATCCGTCCCCTCCATCGTGCACCGGGGACGGTCGCGGGGGCCATGTGCCGGAGTGGAAGACCGGCGATCTCCGGGACATCTCCGGGTCGCCCCTCCTCCCCAGGTCGCGGTCGGGGCCGGGAGCGGGGGCTGGGAGACTGTCCGCATGACCGATTCCCAGCCCGCAGGCTCCCCCTCCCCCGTGACCCTCGAGGTCTGGTGCGAACTCCAGTGTCCCGACTGCCACGGCGCCCTCGACGACGTGCGCGCCCTGCGGGCCCGGTACGGCGACCGGCTGGACATCGTGCTGCGCCACTTCCCGCTGGAGAAGCACAAGCACGCCTTCGCCGCCGCGCAGGCCGCCGAGGAGGCCGTGGTCCAGGGGCAGGGCTGGCCGTACGTGGAGGCCGTCCTGGCCCGCACCGCGGAGCTGGGCACCCGGGGCGAGGCGCTGCTGCTCGATGTCGCCCGTGAACTGGGGCTGGACGTCGAGGAGTTCGAGGTCGCGCTGATCGACGGCCGGCACATCCTGATCGTCGACGCCGACCAGGCCGAGGGCAAGGCGATCGGCGTGACCGGCACGCCGACCTACGTCATCGGCGGGGAGCGGCTGGACGGCGGCAAGAGCCAGGAGGGGCTGCGCGAGCGGATCGAGGAGATCGCCGACCGCCTCCTCGCGCACCCCGCCTAGGCGGGGTGCCCGGCAGGGCTCAGAGCAGCTCCTTGGCGAAGTTGACCGAGGTGTAGCGGTAGCCGAGCGACTCGTACAGGCGCTCCGCCGGGGTGTTGCCCGCGAAGACGTGCAGGCCCACGGCGGTCAGCCCGGCCGCGCGGGCCGCGCCCTCGGCGAGCAGCATGAGGGAGCGGCCGTGGCCCCGGCCGCGCTGCTCGGCGACGACCTCGACGTCGAAGACGTACGCCGCCCCGCCGAGCCGTCCGACCCAGATGTGCCCGGCGCGCTCCCCCGCCGCTTCCAGGACGAGGATCTCCGCGTCCGGGGTGTCGGCGCCCTGCGGCAGGTGGATCGCGTGGTCGGCGACCGACTTGGCGTGCGCGGCCTGCCGCGACAGGCCCCGGGCCTCCCAGTCGTCGGCGTACCGCACGACGGCTTCGGCCAGCCAGGGCCCGTACTCCTCGGCCGTGATCGGCCGACCGGTGGTCCCCGCGGGCAGCGGGGGCGGGTCGGACGCGAGGTCCTTGACCATGGTGCGGCCGGTCCGCAGGTACCCGAGCGCCTCGGCCAGGCGCAGCCCGCCGTCGGAGTCCGCCGGGACGGACACATTGACGCGGCGGCACCCCCAGGAGCGCAGGACCTCCTCGGCGGCGAGCCCCGCCACCGTGGCCCGACCGCGACGGCGGTCGCCCTCGTCCACGGCGAGGCCGTCTATCGTCCCGATGACGACGGACCCGAGCGGTTCGGCGGCGGTCAGCACCAGGGCGCCGACCCTTCTGCTGTTCACTCGGATCTCGTACGGGCGCGAGCGCGCCCCCGTCGGGGTCTGCTGGAGCGGCGCGGACGGCCGCAGGGTGGTGGTCATCAAGGCCTTTCTACCCGTCGTACGGGCCCCCGACAGCCTCCTTTTCGCCCGGACCGCCCCGCCGGGCGCCGGGGCGGCGGCGGGCTCACGGGTCGAGGTCGGCCCCGGACCGCTCGTCGAAGACGCGTGCGGCCTTGGCCGTGACCGGTCCCGGCGCGGCCGTCAGGATCCGGCCGTCGATCCGGTGGACGGCCTGGACGTCGCGCAGCGAGGAGGTCAGGAAGACCTCCTCGGCCCGCTCCAGGACCTCCAGGGGCAGATCGCTCTCGTGGGCGCCCGTCCACTCGACGACGAGGTCGCGGGTGATGCCCGCGAGGCAGCCGGAGGCGAGCGGCGGGGTGTGCAGCTCGCCGTCGAGGACGACGAAGACGTTGGACCCGGTGCCCTCGCAGAGTCGGCCGAGGGTGTTGGCGAAGAGGGCCTCGGAGGCGCCGGCCCGGTGGGCGGCGGCCAGGGCCACGACGTTCTCCGCGTAGGAGGTCGTCTTCAGTCCGGCGACGGCGCTGCGCTCGTTGCGCACCCAGGGGACCGTGATCACCGCGGTGGTGTCGGGGCGGCGGGTGGCCGGGGCCAGGGCGACGACCAGGCTCGGCGCCGAGTCGCCGCGGTCCGAGCCGAGCGGCGAGGGGCCCGCGGTGTAGGTGATCCGCAGCCGTCCGGACGCGACGGCCGCGGAGCCCGCCTCCAGCACGGCGGCGCAGGCGCGCCGGACCTCGTCGAGGTCGGGGTCGCACAGCCCCAGGCCGCGGGCGGAGCGGGTCAGCCGGTCGAGGTGCCGGGTGAGGGCGAAGGGACGCCCGCCCTCGACCTTGAGCGACTCGAAGACGCCGTCGCCGACGGTCAGCCCGTGGTCGAAGACCGAGACCGCCGCGCCGCCGGGTTCGCGCAGCGCTCCGTCGACCCAGACCGGGGTCCCGGCCGCGGGCGGCGGCGTCACGGGCGTCGGATGCGGCGCCCCGTCCGGACTCGGGTGCTGCGGCCGGTTCGGCGTCGGGTTCGGCGTCGTCACTGAGCGGTCCCTCCACTGTGCTGGTAGGTGCCCGACGCTACCGCGAGCAACCGGGCCGCCTTCAGCTCGGTCTCGGCCCACTCGCGGTGCGGGTCGGAGCCCCAGGTGATCCCGGCGCCGGTGCCGAAGCACAGCCGGGGGCCGCCCACGGCCGAGCGGTCGATCCAGAAGGTGCGGATGCCGACGGCCAGCTCGGCGGTGCCCCGGTCGGCGTCGACCCAGCCGATCCCCCCGCAGTAGGGGCCGCGCGGGGCGGTCTCCAGGGCCTCGATGATCCGCAGCGCGGAGGACTTGGGGGCGCCGGTGACGGAGCCCGGCGGGAAGGTCGCGGCGAGCAGTTCCGGCCAGCCCGCGCCCTCGGCGAGTTCACCGCTGACGGTGGAGACGAGGTGGACCAGGCCCGGGTGCTCCTCCACGGCGCACAGCTCGGGCACGGTGACGGACCCCGTGGCACAGACCCGGCCGAGGTCGTTGCGGACCAGGTCCACGATCATCACGTTCTCGGCGTGGTCCTTCTCCAGCAGGTCCGCAGCGGTCCGTCCGGTGCCCTTGATGGGCCCGGACTCGATCCGGCGGCCGCTGCGGCGCAGGTACAGCTCGGGGGAGGCGGTGGCGATCTCGACGCCGTGCGCGGGGAGGCGAATCGTTCCGGCAAAGGGGGCCGGATTACCGCGGGCCAGCAGCGCGGTGAGCGCGTCCACATCGGCCGCGCCGGAGCCGGAAGCGGAGTCCGAAGCGGAGCCCGGCAGCGGCGCGGACATCACGCGGCAGAGGTTGGCCTGGTAGACCTCGCCGGCGGCGATGTGCTCGCGGATGCGCCGTACGCCCGCGACGTACGCGGCCCGGTCCAGGGAGGACGTCCAGTCGCCGGCGGCGGGGCCGCGCCAGGCGCCGGGGACGGGCGCGGGAACGGGGTCGGGGCGCACGTCCCCGAAGCGCGCGCAGGTCAGGCGCCCCTCGAAGTCCGCGGACACCGCCCAGAAGCCGGTCGAGTCCAGGGCCGCGGGATCGCTCGTGACGTCGCGGAGGTCTGATGCGAGGAGGCCGCCGAAGCGGGCCATGGGAGCCAGGTCGTGCACGGCTGCGAGTCTATGACCGGTGACCGGTCGGCGCCGGTGGGGTGACCTGTGGTGATCGGGCGGCAGCACGCTGCGGAAACGCGTTTTTGAGCTGGCTCGGGAATCCGCTAGAGTTCAACACGTCGCCAGGGAGCGCCGGGGAAAAACCCGGAAGCGAACACGGTGACCTGCGGACGTAGCTCAGTTGGTAGAGCACCACCTTGCCAAGGTGGATGTCGCGAGTTCGAGTCTCGTCGTCCGCTCGAAGTGGGGGATCTTCCCGAGAACCCTTGCTCAAGCTCCATGGTGGAGTGGCCGAGAGGCGAGGCAACGGCCTGCAAAGCCGTCTACACGGGTTCAAATCCCGTCTCCACCTCCAAGGACGATTAGCTCAGCGGGAGAGCGCTTCCCTGACACGGAAGAGGTCACTGGTTCAATCCCAGTATCGTCCACTTGATCCGCAAGGATCACCCGCGCGATTAGCTCAGCGGGAGAGCGCTTCCCTGACACGGAAGAGGTCACTGGTTCAATCCCAGTATCGCGCACGCTGTACAGTTACGACCTGCGGCTTCACGGCCGTGGTACCCGCGCGATTAGCTCAGCGGGAGAGCGCTTCCCTGACACGGAAGAGGTCACTGGTTCAATCCCAGTATCGCGCACCGCAAGAAAGCCCCGGCCGTTCATTCGGTCGGGGCTTTCGCGTTGTGCAGTGCGCTCGTGCGGGGCGTGCGGGGCCTGCGATGCGCGTGATGCGGCCGGGCCGGAAACCGGAAGAGGGTGCTGCCGGGACGACGTCAGACGTCGCACCGGCAGCACCCTTCTCCTGCCGTCCGCCGCACCCCCGTCCCCACGGGGCTGAAGGCCGATGTCCGACCCGGGCCGCTCTCCCGGGCCTGGAGCGCGCTCAGCGCCCCAGCATCGCGCCCACGGACGACGCTTGCGCCACCACCTGGTCCCATCCTCCGAAGAGGAAGACCAGGACGGCGGCCAGGGGGAGCACCATCGCCGCGGCGACCAGCGGGTGCCGCGTGCCGGACTCGTGGCCGTTGAACGCGAATGCCCTGCGTCCCTGCCGTGCGATGTCCGCCATGACCCTCTCCCTGTAGTTGGCAGCGGCGGGCCAGTGACCTCGGGGGACGAGTGCGCCACCCGCCGCTTGTCCTCAACACTAGGCGGGCCGGGCGCCCCTGGCCTCATGCCCTCGTACCCATGACGGGCCTCCAGGAGGATGACTGCGGCGATCTCCTCGTACTCCCCTGGGTGGAGACCGCTCCCCCGTTGTAGGGGGCATCCCCCAGGAGCGTGGTCGGGGTCCGTGCGGGAGCCGTCACCCGTGGTGACTTCCCTCACGCCCACCGCCGCCCGCACGCCGTCGCGCGCCGCGCGCACGCCGGGCCCGCGCGGCCCGGCCGTTGCGGGTGCGTCCGGGCCGGGGGCGCGCCAATCCCCTTGGACCGAGGGCCGTTTGGGGGAACGGCCGTTACCCCGGTCCCCCACCGCTCGTACCCCTGATTCTCCCTCAAGTGGCCTTCCCAGCACTGACGATCGAATCTCCCGGCGAGGGCGCGGCCTCTGAGCGGACATGCCGGATGGTCCGTAAGCTGTGCCACGTCAACAGGACGACCGGTCAGCGGGGTGGACATGGCGATGATGCGGCTCCGGCGGGAGGACCCGCGTGTCGTCGGTTCGTTCAGGCTGCACCGGCGGCTCGGTGCGGGCGGCATGGGCGTGGTCTACCTCGGCTCGGACCGGCGCGGTCAGCGCGTCGCGCTCAAGGTGATCCGCCCCGACCTCGCCGAGGACCAGGAGTTCCGCTCGCGCTTCGCCCGCGAGGTGTCCGCCGCCCGGCGGATCCGCGGCGGCTGTACGGCCCGGTTGGTGGCCGCGGACCTGGAGGCCGAGCGGCCGTGGTTCGCCACGCAGTACGTCCCCGGACCCTCGCTGCACGACAAGGTGGCCGAGGAGGGCCCGCTCACCGCCGCCCAGATCGCCGCGATCGGCGCCGCGCTCTCCGAGGGTCTCGTCGCCGTCCACGAGGCGGGTGTGGTCCACCGCGACCTCAAGCCGTCCAACATCCTGCTGTCGCCCAAGGGTCCCCGGATCATCGACTTCGGGATCGCCTGGGCGACCGGCGCCAGCACGCTCACGCACGTGGGCACGGCCGTCGGCTCCCCCGGCTTCCTCGCCCCGGAGCAGGTGCGCGGCGCCGCCGTCACGCCCGCCACCGACGTCTTCGCCCTGGGCGCCACCCTCGCCTACGCGGCGACCGCCGACTCGCCCTTCGGGCACGGCAGTTCCGAGGTGATGCTCTACCGCGTGGTGCACGAGGAGGCGCACCTGCTCGGCGTACCGGACGCCCTCGCACCGCTCGTACAGGCGTGCCTGGCCAAGGACCCGGAGGACCGGCCCAGCACCCTCCAGCTGTCGATGCGGCTCAAGGAGATCGCGGCGCGCGAGGCCCAGGGCATCACGGACGGGCGGCCGCCCGCCCAGCGCGCCCGGGGCGCCGAGCGACCCACGGGCCGGCTCGCGGACGAGTACGCCGAACAGCACACCGAGCGGCGCACGGCGGGCACCCCGGCGCTGCGGCCCCACGGCGGTCAGGGAGGTCCGGGCGGTCCGTCGGCGAGTGGCTCGCACGGCGCCCACGAAGGGGCGCACCCGCGCCCCTCGGGCCCCCGCGAGCCCGGCGGCCCCAGCTCCCGGCCCACGGCCGGACGGACGGACGGGCGCACGGCGGGACGCACCGCCGGGCGTACGGGCGGTGGGCGCACGGGGCCGCGCACGACGGGCACGGGGCGTCGGCCCGCCCGGCCGGACCCGCGGTTGATGCGGCAGCGGCTGATCGTGTTCGTGCTGGTCACGCTGATCGTGGCCGTGGGGATCGCGGTCGCGCAGAGGTTGTGAGCGTCTCCCCGCGCCGGCCCGGTGGGCCCGGCGCGGGGAGCGTCGGGGTCAGCCCCGGGGGCGGGTCGCGTAGAAGGCGACGGCGGAGGCCGCCGCCACGTTCAGCGAGTCGATCCCCTCGGACATGGGGATGCGCACCCACTCGTCCGCGGCGCGCAGGGCGTAGGTGGAGAGGCCGTGGCCCTCCGAGCCGAGCATGATCGCGGACTGCTCGAAGCGCTCCGCCGGGACCTGGTCCAGCGGGGTGGCCTTCTCGCTCGGCGTCATGGCGAGGATCCGGTACCCGGCCTCGCGGACCTGTTCGAGGTCGGCGGGCCAGTCCGTCAGCCGGCCGTAGGGGACGGAGAAGACGGACCCCATCGAGACCTTGATGGCCCGCCGGTACAGCGGGTCCGCGCAGTCCGGGGACAGCAGGATCGCGCTGATGCCGAGGGCCGCGGCGCTGCGGAAGGCGGCGCCGAGGTTCGCGTGGTCGACGAAGCCCTCGAAGATCGCGATCCGGCGGCCGCCGGGACCGCCGCCCAGCAGCTCCTCGGCGCTCGGCAGCGGCTTGCGCTGCATGGAGGCGAGCGCGCCGCGGTGCACGTGGTAGCCGGTGACCCGCTCGGCCAGCTCGGGGCTGACCGCGTAGACCGGTGCCGGGAGCTCGTCGATGACGTCGCGCATGACGTCGACCCACTTCGCGGAGAGCAACATGGAGCGCATCTCGAACCCGGCGTCCTTGGCCCGCCGGATGACCTTCTCGCCCTCCGCGATGAAGAGTCCTTCGGCGGGCTCGCGACGTCTGCGCAGTTCGACGTCGGTCAGGCCCGTGTAGTCGCTCAGGCGCGGGTCGTCGGGATCTTCGACGGTGATGAGATCAGCCACAGGGTGATACTGCCTTGTCCTGGGTGTGGTGCCAACGGCTTGGTCGTACGGGGCGTGCGCGGACGCCGTGGGGGCGCGCGGCCCCCGGGGGTGCGGGTGGCGCCGCGGTCAGGCGGCGGGGCCGACCGTCACGACGTCGCCGATCACGATCACCGCGGGCGGGCGGACCTCCTGGATCCGGACCGTCTCGCCGACCGTGGCGAGGGTGGCGTCCACCCGGCGCTGGGCGGCGGTCGTGCCCTCCTGGACCACGGCGACCGGGGTGTCGGCGGAGCGGCCGTGGCGGACCAGGGCCTCGGCGATCAGGCCGATCTTGTCGACGCCCATGAGGATCACCAGGGTGCCGGTCAGCTTGGCGAGCGAGGCCCAGTCGACGAGCGAGCGGGGGTCGTCCGGTCCGACGTGGCCGCTGACGACCGTGAACTCGTGGGCCACCCCGCGGTGCGTCACCGGGATGCCGGCCGCGCCGGGCACGGAGATCGAGCTGGAGATGCCGGGGACGACGGTGCAGGGGATGCCCGCCTCGGCGAGCGCCTGGAGCTCCTCCATGCCGCGGCCGAAGACGTACGGGTCCCCGCCCTTGAGCCGGACCACCGACTTGCCGGCCTTCGCGTGCTCGATCAGCGCGTTGTTGATGGCCTCCTGGGCCATGAAGCGGCCGTACGGGATCTTCGCGGCGTCGATGACCTCGACGTGCGGGGCCAGTTCGTCGAGCAGGCCGCGGGGGCCGAGCCGGTCGGCGATGACCACGTCGGCCTCGGCGAGCAGCCGGCGGCCGCGGACGGTGATCAGGTCCGGGTCGCCGGGGCCGCCGCCGACCAGGGCCACGCCGGGGTTGCGCTTCTCGCGGCCCTGCGCCGGAGCGGCGAGGCTGCCGTCGCGCAGCCCCTCGACGATCGCGTCGCGCACGGCGGCGGAGCGGCGCGGGTCGTTGCCGGTCAGTACGGCGACGGTGACGCCCTCGCTGCGGCCGGTGGCCGGGGTCCAGGCGGTGGCCGCTTCGGCGTCGTCGGCGCGCACGCACCAGACCCGCTCGCGCTCGGCCTCGGCGGAGGCGGCGTCGTTGGCCGCCCGGTCGCGGGTGGCGATCAGCGCGTACCAGGTGTTCGCGAGGTCGCCGTCCTGGTAGCGGCGGCGCTCCCAGCGGATCTCGCCGGTCTCGGCCATGACGTCCACGGAGGGGGTGGCCGAGGGGGAGATCAGCACCACGTCGGCGCCGGCCGCGACGAGCGCGGGGAGCCGGCGCTGCGCGACCTGGCCGCCGCCGATGACGACGACGCGGCGACCCGCCAGACGGAGGCCTACGGGGTAGGCGGGGTGTGCGGCCATGCGGGGCTCCTCGTACGGGGGGTTCCGGTGCGGGCGGATCTCGCGGCGGCGGTGGCGCGAATCGCGTGGTCAACGTTACGGGCCGGGCCGGACGGGTGCCGGTCCGGGGGCGGGGCCGACCCGGTCCGACCTCGCCGGTCCGGGGCGGGGCCGGTTCGGCCTCACCGGTCGGGGCTGTCCGGGGCTGATCCCGTCCGACCTCGCCGGTCCGGGGGTGAGGCCGGTTCAGCCTGGCGGCTCGGGGCGGGCCCCGATCCCGCCTCGCCGGTCCGACGAGGGCCCCCATTCAGCCTCGCCGGCGTTTGAGGCGCCCCCGGAGGGGACGGAGAGGCTCCGCGACCGCCGACCGCCGTCCGGG
>NZ_JBHWLC010000070.1:0-41119 GCF_042730635.1 Streptomyces sp. NPDC059917 | reverse complement strand
GGTCGACGCGCCGCCGCCGGAGCCGCCGCTGCGGCGGCTCTGGCCGCCCGCGCCGGAACCGGAGGTCGCCGAGACCGAGGCCGTGCCGCGGGCGCGGCGCGGACGCTCGCCCGAGCCCGAGGCCGAGCCCGCGCCGCCACCCTGCGGGGCGCCGGAGCGGCGACGGCCGCCACCCTGGCCGCCGCTCTTGGCCGCGGTGCGCGGCTTGGCGGGGGTGGGCTGCGGCACTTCGAGCACCACGGGGATGCCGGAGGGCACGCGGGCGCCGGTGAGGCGGACCAGTTCCTCGTCCGAGGAGCGGATCTGCGCGGTGCGGGGGTTGATGCCCGCGTCCGACATGAGTCGGGTCATCTCGCGCTTCTGCTCGGGCAGGACCAGGGTGATGACGCTGCCGGACTCGCCGGCGCGGGCGGTGCGGCCGCCGCGGTGCAGGTAGTCCTTGTGGTCGGTCGGCGGGTCCACGTTGACGACCAGGTCGAGGTCGTCGATGTGGATGCCGCGGGCCGCGACGTTGGTGGCGACCAGCGCGGTGACCTCGCCCGTCTTGAACCAGTCGAGGGTGCGGTTGCGCTGCGGCTGCGAGCGCCCGCCGTGCAGGCCGGAGGCGCGGACGCCGTCCGCGAGGAGCTTCTTGACCATGCGGTCGACCCCGCGCTTGGTGTCGACGAACATGATCACCCGGCCGTCACGAGCGGCTATGCGCGTGGCCACGGCCTTCTTGTCGGTCTCGTCCATGACGTACAGGACGTGGTGCTCCATCGTGGTGACGGCGCCGGCCGACGGGTCGACCGAGTGCGAGACCGGGTCGTCCAGGAACATCTTGACGAGCTTGTCGACGTTCTTGTCCAGGGTCGCGGAGAACAGCATCCGCTGACCGCCGGGCTCGACCTGCTTGAGCAGCGCGGTGACCTGCGGCATGAAGCCCATGTCGGTCATCTGGTCGGCTTCGTCGAGGACCGTGATCGAGACCTGGTCGAGGACGGCGTCGCCGCGCTCGATGAGGTCCTTGAGGCGGCCGGGGGTGGCGACGAGGACCTCGGCGCCGCGGCGCAGGGCGCCGGACTGCCGGTTGATCGACATGCCGCCGACGACGGTGGTGATGCGCAGGTTCACGGCGGTGGCGTACGGCGTCAGCGCGTCCGTCACCTGCTGGGCCAGCTCGCGGGTCGGTACGAGGACCAGCGCGAGCGGCGCCTTCGGCTGGGCGCGGCGACCGGCCGTACGGGCCAGCAGGGCCAGGCCGAAGGCGAGGGTCTTGCCGGAGCCGGTGCGCCCGCGGCCGAGGAGGTCACGGCCGGCGAGGGAGTTCGGGAGGGTGGAGGCCTGGATCGGGAACGGCTCGGTGACGCCCTGGGCCGCGAGGGTCTTCAGCAGCGCCGCGGGCATGTCGAGGTCCTCGAACGCGGCCACCGGCGGGAGGGCCGGTGCGATCGGGTCCGGCATGGTGAATTCCTGCGGCCGGGCAGGCTGGGCGGAACCGCCCTTGGGCCGGCCGCCGCCAGCCTTCGGACGTCCCTGGGCAGCACCCCGACCCCTGACGGGACGGCGGCTGGGACGTGCGGAGCTGGAGCTGGTCATGCGGGAAAGCCCTCCTGGAACCGGCAGAAAACTTATTGACGGAACAACACACAAGCCGGGGCCCGCACCTCGCGGTGCGGACCCCGGCCGTGCGAAGAGCGTCAGGCAGGCAGGATGTTCTCGGCCTGCGGGCCCTTCTGACCCTGGGTGACCTCGAAGGACACGCGCTGGCCCTCCTGGAGCTCACGGAAGCCCTGGGTGGCGATGTTCGAGTAGTGCGCGAAGACGTCCGGGCCGCCGCCGTCCTGCTCGATGAAGCCGAAGCCCTTTTCCGAGTTGAACCACTTCACGGTGCCAAGTGCCATTTTTAAATCTCCTGAATAGGTGGCAAGGGCCCCATCCGGAAGATGCCGGAAACAAAATAAGCGCCTGAGGAGCAATCCCGTCAGGCGCACATAAAGTTCATGGGTACCACAACTGCAACGTCTCCAACGTACCACAGGAAGACCGTGGGGCTCGGATCCGAGTGTGTGACGCATGTCGCCCGCGGGGCGCCCCGGCGGTCCGCCGGGGCGCGCCGCCGGTCAGAGCCGCTCGATGATGGTCACATTGGCCTGACCTCCGCCTTCGCACATCGTCTGGAGCCCGTAGCGGCCCCCCGTGCGCTCCAGCTCGTGCAGCAGGGTCGTCATCAGTTTGACCCCGGTGGCCCCCAGCGGGTGCCCCAGCGCGATGGCTCCGCCGTTCACATTCACCCGTTCGGGATCGGCTCCGGTTTCCTTGAGCCAGGCGAGGACGACCGGCGCGAAGGCCTCGTTGATCTCCACCAGGTCGATGTCGCCCAAGGACATCCCGGTCTTCTTCAATGCGTACGCCGTCGCGGGAATGGGTGCGGACAGCATGCGGATGGGATCCTCGCCGCGGACCGAGAGGTGGTGAATGCGGGCCCGCGGGGTCAGACCGTGTTCGGCGACGGCCCGCTCGGAGGCGATGAGCATCGCGGCCGCGCCGTCGGAGACCTGGGAGGAGACGGCCGCGGTGATGGTGCCGCCCTCCACGACGGGTTTCAGCCCCGCCATCTTCTCCAGGGTGGTGTCCCGGCGCGGGCCCTCGTCGGTGCGGACGTCCCCGTAGGCGACGGTCTCGCGGTCGAAGCGGCCCTCGTCGATGGCGCGCAGGGCCCGCTGGTGCGAGCGCAGCGCGAACTCCTCCATGTCGAGGCGGGAGACGCCCCACTTCTCGGCGATGAGCTGGGCCCCGTGGAACTGGTTGACGGGGGCGTCGCCGTAGCGGGCACGCCAGCCCCGCGAGCCGATGTAGGGGCCGTCCGTGAGGCCGAGCGGTTCGGCGGCCTGCCGGGAGGCGAAGGCGATCGGGATCATCGACATGTTCTGGGTGCCGCCCGCGACCACCAGGTCCTGGGTGCCGGACAGGACGCCCTGCGCGGCGAAGTGGACGGCCTGCTGCGAGGAGCCGCACTGGCGGTCGATCGTGACCCCGGGGACCTCCTCGGGGAGCCCGGCGGCCAGCCAGGCGGTCCGGGCGATGTCCCCGGCCTGCGGGCCCACGGTGTCGAGGCAGCCGAAGACCACGTCCTCGACGGCGGCCGGGTCCACCCCGGAGCGCTCCACGAGGGCGCGCAGGACGTGGGCGCCGAGGTCGGCCGGGTGGACCCCGGACAGCCCTCCCTTGCGCCGGCCCACGGGGGTGCGTACCGCGTCGACTATGTAGGCCTCGGGCATCGGGACTCCTAGGTGAGGGTTCAGGTACGGAGCGCGATCCCGTCCAGCACCATCGAGAGGTACTGGCGGGCGATCTCCTCGGGGCTGTGCTGGCCGCCCGGCCGGTACCAGGAGGCCGCCACCCACACCGTGTCGCGCACGAAGCGGTAGGTGAGGCGGATGTCCAGGTCGGCCCGGAAGACCTCGGCGGCGACCCCCCGCTCCAGCGTCCCCAGCCACGCCTTCTCGAACTTGACCTGCGAGTCCGAGAGGTAGTGGAAGCGGGGCTGCGCGGACAGGTGCCGGGACTCCTTCTGGTAGATCGCGACGGCGGCGCGGTGCCGGTCGATCTCCCGGAAGGACTCGGTGACGAGGGCCTCGATGGTCTCCCTGGGGCCGAGCCCGGCGTCGAGCACGGTGTCGTAGCCCTGCCACAGCTCGTTCAGGAAGGTCGAGAGGATCTCGTCGAGCATCGATTCCTTGGAATCGAAGTGGTAGTAGAGGCTGCCGGCGAGCATCCCGGCGGCGTCGGCGATCTTGCGGACGGTGGTGGCGTTGTAGCCCTGGGCGGCGAAGACCTCCGCGGCGGTGGCGAGGAGCTCCCGTCGGCGCTCCGGCGAGGCCGTCACCTGCTGCTTCTTCTGGTTCGTTGGCACGCGCCCATTGTGGTCCCAGTGGTCCTCGTGGTCCTACGTCGTCCGACACCGCCCTGCGCCGTCCTACGCGTGCTGGCTGCTGACCGATACGGTCTCGCCCGTCATGTACGACGAGTAGCCGCTGGCCAGGAACACGATGACGTTGGCGACCTCCCACGGCTCGGCGTAGCGCCCGTAGGCCTCCCGGGCCGTCAGTTCGTCCAGGAGCTCCTCGCTGGTGACCTTCACCAGGTGCGGGTGCATGGCCAGGCTGGGCGCGACCGCGTTGACCCGGACGCCGAACTCGGCGGCCTCCAGGGCCGCGCAGCGGGTCAGCGCCATCACCCCGGCCTTGGCGGCGGCGTAGTGGGCCTGCCCGGCCTGGGCGCGCCAGCCGATGACGGAGGCGTTGTTGACGACGACCCCGCCGGTGCCGGCGGCCTTGAGGGAGCGCAGGGCGGCGCGGGTGCAGCGGAAGGTGCCGTTGAGGGTGACGTCGAGGACCTTGGTCCACTGCTCGTCGGTCATGTCGACGAGGGCGGCGGTGCCGCCCAGCCCGGCGTTGTTGACGACGACGTCCAGGCCGCCGTGGGTGGCCTCGGCGAGTGCGAACAGGGCCCGGACCTGGTCCTCGTCGGTGACGTCGCAGGGCAGGGAGGTGATCCGGTCGGCGCCGAACTCGGCGGCCAGCGCCTGCTCGGTCTCCTTGAGGCGGCGGGCGTGCGCGTCGCTGATGAGCACGCGGGCCCCCTCCTCCAGGAAGCGGCGGGCGGTGGCCCCGCCGATCCCGGCGCCGGCCGCCGCGGTGATCACGGCCGCGCGGTCCGCGAGCAGGCCGTGCCCGGCGACGTAGCGGGGAGCGGTGGCGTTCATGCCCGAACCTCCTTGGGAAGGCCGAGGATCCGCTCGGCGATGAGGGTGCGCTGGATCTCGTCGGAACCGGCGTAGATGGTGTCGGCCCGGGAGAAGAGGAAGAGCCGCTGCCAGTCGTCGAGGTCGTACGGGTCCCCCGCGTCCCCGGCCGCGAGGAGCGAGGCGGCTCCGCGCACGTCCATGGCCAGCTCGCCCAGGTCCCGGTGCCAGCGCGCCCAGGAGAGCTTGGCCAGCGGGGGCGCGGTGTCGGGGCGCAGGGCGGCGGCGTGCAGGGCGTCCAGGCCGATCCCGGCCCGGACGAGGCGGTCGCGCAGCAGCGGGTCGGCCAGCGCGCCGCACGCGCGGGCCGCCTCGACGAGGGCGTCGAACTCGCGGCGGAAGCCGACCTGTTGGCCGAGGGTGGAGACCCCGCGTTCGAAGCCGAGGGTGGCCATGGCGACGGCCCAGCCGTCGCCGGGCGCGCCGACGACGTGGGCGGCGGCGGTGCGGGCGCCGTCGAAGAAGACCTCGTTGAACTCGCTGGTGCCGGTGAGCTGGACGATCGGGCGGACCTCCACGCCGGGCTGGTCCAGCGGGACCAGCAGGTAGGACAGGCCCGCGTGGCGGCGGGAGCCTGGGGTGGTGCGGGCGAGGACGAAGCACCACTGGGCCTCGTGGGCCAGCGAGGTCCAGGTCTTCTGGCCGTCGACGATCCACTCGCCGCCCCGCAGGGCGGCGCGGGTGCGGACGGCCGCGAGGTCGGAGCCGGCGTCCGGCTCGCTGTAGCCCTGGCACCACAGTTCCTCGGCGGCCCGGATCGGCGGCAGGAAGCGCCGCCGCTGTTCCTCGGTGCCGTGGGCGACGAGGGTGGGGCCGAGGAGCTGTTCGCCGATGTGGCCGACCCGG
This sequence comes from Streptomyces sp. NPDC059917, assembly GCF_042730635.1. NCBI lineage: Bacteria > Bacillati > Actinomycetota > Actinomycetes > Kitasatosporales > Streptomycetaceae > Streptomyces > Streptomyces sp. NPDC059917. Next base: position 35,487 of record NZ_JBHWLC010000070.1, on the reverse strand, counting down.
GCGGGGGCGTCGGCGAGGGCGTACTCCTCGTGGAAGGCGATCTGCTGCTCGGTGTTCGCGCCGCGGCCGCCGTGCTCGCCGGGCCAGCCGACGCAGGTCCAGCGGTGGGCGGCCATGTGCCGTTCCCAGGCGAGGCGTTCGGCGAAGGCCTCGTGCTCCCGGCCGGGTCCGCCGCGCCCCTTGAGCGCCGCGAACTCGCCGGTGAGGTGGGTCCGTAGCCACTCCCGAACCTCGGTGCGGAACTCCTCGACGCTGCTCATGGGCGTACGTTAACCTACCAAACACTTGTTAGGGAAGGTCACTCGTGAAGGATGGATGCCGCATGCCCGCGCAGCCCCCCGGCGACAGCGCCGATCCCGAAGGCGCCGGTTCCGAAGGCGCCGAGCCGCCGGTCCGCTACGAGCGCCGCGGCCCGGTCGCGTACGTGACGATGGACCGCCCCCGCTACCGCAACGCGCAGAACAGCGCGATGACCTACGCCCTGGACACCGCCTTCTACCGCGCCGCCGACGACCCGGAGGTCAGGGCCGTCGTCCTCGCCGGTGCGGGCGAGCACTTCTCGGCGGGCCACGACATCGGCACCCCCGAGCGCGACGCCCACCTCCCCTTCGAGCGGCGGGCCGGCCTGTGGTGGGACCACACCGGCCGCAGCGGCGCCGAATCCCGCTTCGCCCGCGAGTCCGAGGTCTACCTGGGGATGTGCCGCCGCTGGCGGGAGCTGCCCAAGCCGGTGATCGCCTCCGTACAGGGCGCGTGCGTGGCGGGCGGGCTGATGCTGGCCTGGATCTGCGACCTGATCGTGGCCAGCGAGGACGCCTTCTTCGCGGACCCGGTCGTGCGCATGGGGATCCCCGGGGTCGAGTACTTCGCGCACCCGTGGGCGATGCCCCCGCGGATCGCCAAGGAGTTCCTCTACACCGGCGACCGGATGCCCGCCCGGCGGGCGTACGAGGTCGGCATGGTCAACCGGGTGGTGCCCCGCGCGGAGCTGGCGGCCGAGACCGACCGCCTCGCCCGGCGGATCGCCGAGATGCCCACCTTCGGACTGGCCCTGACCAAGCGGGCCGTCAACCAGGCCGAGGACCTCCAGGGCCTGCACAGCGGCATGGACTCGGTCTTCGGCCTGCACCACCTGGCGCACGCGCACAACGCCGAGACGGCGGCCGACTCGCTCGGCGGAATGAACATCGCGGCGATGAAGGAGGCGACCCGCTGATGGACCTGACCCACACGGCGGAAGTGACCGCTTTCCGGGCGCAGGCCCGGGACTGGCTGCGCGCGCACGTGCCCGCGCGGCCGCTGCCCTCGCTGGAGACGGCCGAGGGCTTCGCCGCGCACCGGGAGTGGGAGGGCCTGCTCGCGGCGGACCGCTGGTCGGTGGTGTCCTGGCCCGAGGAGTACGGCGGCCGGGGCGCGGACATCGTGAAGTGGCTGGTCTTCGAGGAGGAGTACTTCGCCGCCGGGGCGCCCGGCCGGGTCTCGCAGAACGGCATCAACCTCCTCGCCCCCACCCTCTTCGACCACGCGAGCCCCGCCCAGCGGGCCCGCGTCCTGCCGCCGATGGCGCGCGGCGAGGTGATCTGGGCGCAGGCCTGGTCGGAGCCGGAGTCCGGCTCCGACCTCGCCTCGCTGACGTCGCGCGCGGAGCGCACCGAGGGCGGCTGGCTGCTCTCGGGGCAGAAGACCTGGTCCTCGCGGGCGGCCTTCGCGGACCGCGCCTTCGGCATCTTCCGCACGGAGGCGGGCACGCCCAAGCCCCACCAGGGGCTCACCTACCTGATGTTCGACCTGCGGGCCCCTGGGGTGACGGTGCGGCCCGTCGGGCGCCTGGACGGGAAGCCGGCCTTCGCGGAGCTGTTCCTGGACGGGGTGTTCGTGCCGGACGAGGACGTGATCGGCGAGCCGGGTCAGGGGTGGCGGATCGCGATGTCCACGACGGGCAACGAGCGCGGGCTGACCCTGCGCTCCCCCGGCCGCTTCCTGGCGGCGGCGGACCGGCTGACCGCGCTGTGGCGGGAACGGGCGGACGCCGGGGAGAGCCCGGAGGGCGCCGGTGCCGCGCTGCGCGACCGGGTCGCGGACGCGGTGATCGGGGCGCGCGCCTACGAGCTGTTCACCTGGGCCAACGCCTCGCGGTTCGCGGCGGGCGAGACGATCGGCGCCGAGTCGAGCCTGAACAAGGTGTTCTGGAGCGAGTACGACATCGCCCTGCACGAGAGCGCGCTGGACCTGCTGGGCCCGGACGCGGAACTGGCGGACGGGCCGTGGGCGGAGCCGTGGCTCTTCTCGCTGGCCGGGCCGATCTACGCCGGGACCAACGAGATCCAGCGCGACATCATCGCCGAGCGGCTGCTCGGCCTCCCGAAGGGCCGCCGCTGATGCGCTTCCTGCCGACCGACGAGCAGTCGGACTTCGCCCGCACCCTGCGCGCGCTGCTGGGCGCCGCGGACGTGCCGACCGCCGTACGGTCCTGGTCCGCCGGGGCGTACGGGCCGGGGCGGGCCCTGTGGTCCCGGCTCGCGGACACCGGGCTGCTCGCGCTGGCGGCGCCCGAGGAGTACGAGGGGCTGGGGCCGCTCCCCGTCGAGCTGGCCCTGGGCTTCGTGGAGCTGGGGCGCGCGGCGGTGCCGGGGCCGCTGGTGGAGACGGCGGCGGCGGTGCGGCTGCTGTCGGAGCTGGGGGACGCGGGGCTGGCGAAGCGCTTCGTTCCGGCTCTGGTCTCGGGCGGGGCGGTGGCGACGCTCGTCCTCGCGGACGGGGGGGCGTACGCGGTGGACGCCGGGGCGGCCGACCACGTCTTCGTCGTCTCCGGAGCGGGGGAGCTCCGGCTCGCCGCCGGGCCGGGGACCGAGCTGGCCTCCCTGGACCCGGCCCGGCACCTGTCGCGGCCCGCCCCCGGCGGCGAGCTCCTGGCCGCGGGGCCGCACGTGACGGCGGCGGCCGCGGCCGCCCTGCGGTGGGCGCGGCTGCTGACGGCGGCGCAGTGCCTGGGGGTGGGCGAGGCGCTGCTGGCGCGGACCGTGGAGTACGCGAAGCAGCGCACGCAGTTCGGGGTGGCCATCGGGTCCTTCCAGGCGGTCAAACACCGGCTGGCGGACACGCTGATCGGGCTGGAGTTCGCCCGGCCGTTGGTGTGGGCGGCGGCGCTCGGCCTGGTCCCCTGGGAGATCGCGGCGGCCAAGGTCGCGGCCGGCGAGGCCGCGTACCGGGCGGGTCGGACCGCGCTCCAACTCCACGGCGCGGTCGGCTACACGGAGGAGCTGGACCTCTCCCTCTGGCTCCGCAAGGCCCGCCCCCTCCGCGACGCCTGGGGCACCCCCTCCCAATGCCGAGCCGAAATCCTCCCCCACTAGCCCCGAACTCCGCCCGGGGCACGCCCTCAAACGCCGGACGGGCTGGGAGTGGCCCAGGCCAACTCAGCCCCGCTGGACAGCCGACCCGGGCCGATTCAGCCCCGCCGGCGTTTGAGGCGCTGCCCGGGGTCAGGGGTGGGTTACCGACAGGGTGACGACGTACGGTTCGTCGATCTGGCCGTCGGGGAAGAGGGCCAGGAGGCGGGCCCGCTCGGCCGCGCAGAAGTCCGCGGTGGGCCCGGCCCCCAGCACCAGGAAGGCCGAGTGACTGGCCAGGTTCGCCAGGTGCACGTCGACCGGTACCCGCCTCCCCCACCGCACCCGACGCGTGACGAAGTCGAGCCCCGCCGGCAACCCCCGCGCCGCCACCCCCGGCTGCGCCGACAAGCAGGCCGCCACCCGCGCGTCCTGCTCGGCGACCCACGGCACGGACAGGTCCAGGTCGTTCCACCACAGGGCCAGCGCCCCGCCCTCCCGCAGCACCCGCCGCACCTGCGGCACCGACCGCGCCGGATCGGTCCAGTGCCATGCCTGCGCGTAGGTGACCAGGTCGAAGGCCCCGTCGGCCAGCGGCAGCCGGTCCCCGTCCCCCCGCACCAGCGGTATCCCCGGGTGCCCCCGCCGCAGCTCGGCCGCCATGCCGTCACCCGGCTCGACGGCGACGACCCGGGCCCCCCGCGCCCGCAGCAGCGCACTGGCGATCCCGGTCCCGGCCCCCACGTCCGCGACCCGCGCCCCCTCCAGCGACCGCCCGGTCAGCTCCTCGACGGCGTCGAACAACTCCGGCGGATACCCGGGCCGGTTGGCCCCGTACAGCCCGGCGGCGGCGTCGAAGGACCGCGCCCGCTCCCGCACGTGGTCCCGCGCACCCCGGAACTCGTGCACGACCTCGATCCGCCCGACGATGTGCGCGTTGAACTCCGCCAGCTCCTCCGCCGGCACCCACAGCTCCAGGATCGTCTCCCCGCCCGCCTGTTGGACCGGGTACCGGGCGAGGAACTCCGTGTCCACCTCGAAGCGGGTCACGAAGCCCGCCCCGTCGTGCTTGACGTTCCAGTCGCGGGCGATGCGGATCGCGTAGTCCTCGTTCATGACCGGGTAGAAGATCGGCTGCTCGGGCAGCCGCGGCGGCCAGGCCCGCCAGTCGGCCGCCGCCACCAGCTCCAGCTCGACGGGCCCGGTGGGCCGCCACAAGGTCGTCGTAGTCGTCATCTCCCGACCCTAGGTGACCTTGCGCGCCACCCACTCGGCCGCCCCCGCCAGCGCCTCGGCCGCGGCCGGGAGCGGGGTGCCCAGGAAGCCGTGGAAGACGCCCGGGAAGAGCCGGACCTCGCACTCCACCCCCGCCGCCGCGAGCCGCCGCGCGTACGCCAGCCCCTCGTCCCGCAGCACGTCGCAGTCGGCCAGCACCACCAGCGCCGGCGGCAGCCCGGCCAGGTCCGCGGCGGCCAGCGGCGAGACGTACGGGTGCGCCGGATCCGCGGCCGGGCCGAGGTAGCTCTCCCAGTACCAGCTCATGTGCGCGGCCGTGTGGAAGTGGTCGCGGGCGTACGTCTCCACCGACGCGGAGGCCATCGAGGCGTCCAGCGGCGGGTACACCAGCAGCTGCGCCGCCACGAGCCCGGGCGCGCGCAGTGCGGTGACGGCTGCCAGGTTGGCCCCGCTGGAGTCCCCCGCGACCACCACCGCGCCGGGGTCGCAGCCGAGGTCGCCGGTCCGGGCACGGGCCCACAGCAGCACGGTCAGGGCGTCGTCGGGCGCCGCGGGCCAGGGGTGTTCGGGGGCGAGCCGGTAGTCCGCCGAGACCACCACCGCCCCCGACCGCGCGGCCAGCGTCCGGCACGTCGCGTCGTGCGTGTCGGGGCCGCACATCACCCAGCCGCCGCCGTGGAAGTACACCACCAGCGGGCGCCCGACCGCCCCCGGCGCCGGATCGTAGACCCGCACCGGCACCCCGTCGGCCACCGCCTCGCGTACGGCGGCCACCTCCGGCCCGGGTCGGGCCGCGGCGGCGCCCGCGGCGGCCGCGGCCCGCAGCGCACCGGCGTCCCCCGGCGGCGGGAAGTGCGCCGACATCGCGGCGCACGCCTCCCGCGCCCGCGGGGACAGCGCCTCGGGGCGGGCGCGCGGGCGCGTCATCGGGCCGTCATCCCGCCGTCGACGGTGAACTCCGCGCCCGTGATGTAGGCGGAGGCGTCCGAGCACAGGAACCGCACCAGCTCGGCGACCTCCTCCGGCCGTCCCATCCGCCCCAGCGGCAGGTGCGACCAGTCCCGGCCCGCCACCGCCCCGGCGACCATCGGCGTGTCGATCGCCCCCGGGTGCACGGAGTTGACCCGGATCCCGTCCCCGGCCAGGTCCAGGGCCGCCGAGCGGGTCAGCCCGCGCAGGGCGAACTTCGTGGAGCCGTAGGCCGCGTGGCCCGGTATCCCGACCAGCCCGGCGGTGGAGGAGATGTTCACGACGGAGCCGCCCCCGGCCGCCCGCAGCAGCGGGGCCACCGCCTGGATGCCGAGGAAGGGTCCCAGCAGGTTGACCCGGAGCAGCGCTTCGAAGTCCTCGGCGCTCTGCCGCTCCACGTGGGCGGTGCGCCACAGGGCCGCGTTGTTGACCAGGGCCGAGACGCCCCCGTACGCGTCCACGGCGGCCCGCACCACACCGGCCCAGCTCTCCGCGTCGGCCACGTCGTGCCGTACGTACAGCCCCTGGTCGCCGAGGGACGCGGCGACCTCGCGGCCCTCCTCCTCGCGGATGTCGGTGACGACGACCCTGGCTCCGGCCTCCGCGCACAGCCGGGCCTCCGCGGCGCCCTGGCCGCGCCCGGCGCCGGTGATGACGACGACCTTCCCGTCCAACGAGACCATCGCTCCCACGGGTCAGCCCTCCAGCGCGCGGAAGTGGGGGATGACCTTCTCGCCCCACTGGCGGATGGTCTCCATGCAGACGTCCTGCGGGACGGTGCCCATCTGGATCAGGCACATCACCTCGTCGACACCGATCTCGCGGAGCTGCTCGACGTAGGCGATCGCGGTCTCGGCGCTGCCGTAGGCGTGTTCGGCGTTGTAGGTGCCGGTGTCGACGGGGCGGGCGGGGATGTTCGCCTCGTGGAGCCGGGCGACGAGTTCCTCGCGGCCCTTGTGCAGGGCGGCGGCGTGCTGCTCGGCGCTCTCGTCCTCGGCGTATCCGGTGGGCTCGGGGCCGTTGCCGTACCAGTGCGCGATGGACTCGGCGAAGAAGCGCTGGCCGCGGGTGCCCAGCCGCAGGGCGCGCTCGGCGTCGTCGAGGACGATGGTCGGGCAGAGGGCGGAGAGGTGGTCGTTGACGACGTCCGACACGAACCGCTCGCCGCTGCGGGTGGCGATGGCCTCGTCGTAGACCTTGCGCATCGCGCGGACGTCGTCGGCGCCCGCGAAGCCCATCACCAGGGCGCCGATGCCGAGTTCGGCGGCCAGCTTGAGGGTGTCGTGCTTGGAACAGGCCATGAAGAGCGGCGGGTGCGGGTCCTGGACCGGGCGGGGCAGGACCGCCCCGGGGCCGATGTCGATCGAGCCGTGCCACTCGAACCGCTCCTCCTTCCACGCGGAGGAGAAGATCCGCAGGGCCTCCTCCATCTGCGGGTAGGTGTCCTCGGGGCGCACCCCGTACATGGACATCTCCTGGCGGGTGGCGCCGCGCCCGGCGCCGATGTCCACGCGGCCGCCGCAGAGCACGTCGAGCATCGCGGCGCGTTCGGCGACGCGCACCGGGTGCTGGTAGCCGAAGGGCATGGTGACCACGCCGTGGCCGATGCGGATCCGCTCGGTCCGGGCGGCGACCCAGGTCAGGAAGATCTCGGAGGCGCTCATGTGGGCGTACTGGGTGAGGGAGTGGTGCTCCACCGCCCAGATCCGGTCGAAGCCCATCCGCTCGGCGTGGACGGCCTGTTCGACGCAGTCGTGGATGACCTGGCGTTCGCGTTCGGGGGTGGGGTCGACGAGCTGCGCCTCGAAGATCATCGAGAACTTCACGGTGGGATCCCTCCATCACGTACATCCGCGAGTATTCCTAATAGGAATACTTCTAGCAGGCATATCCCGCAGGGGGAAGGGCGCCGCCGGGACCGGTCGTAGACTGCGGTCCGTGGCAGAAGAGACGAACAGGCGCGCGCTCCCCGCAACGAGCTGGGCGGTGCTCGGGCTGCTCTCCTTCGGGGAGGAGCTGTCCGGCTACGACCTGAAGAAATGGTCGGACTGGTCGCTCAAGTTCTTCTACTGGAGCCCCTCCTTCAGCCAGATCTACAGCGAACTCAAGCGCCTGGAGAAGGCCGGCTACGCCTCCTCGCGCCTGGTCGCCCAGGAGACCGGCACCCGCGACAAGCGGGTCTACCGGATCACCGACGAGGGCATGGACGCCGTGCGCGACTGGGCCCGCCGGGCCCCCGTCGACCCGCCCGTCCTCAAGCACGGGCCGATGCTGCGCCTGTGGCTGGGGCACCTGCTGGAGCCGGAGCAGATGCGCGAAGTGCTCGCGCGCCACCAGGAGTTCGCGGAGCAGATGCGCCTGCGGGCGGTCGCGGACGTCGAGGGCGCCAAGGGCGAGGCGGCGTGGGCCTACCCCACCCTCACCCTCAAGTGGGCCGAGCGGTACTACGCCTCCGAGCGCGACCTCGCCGCCGCCATGCTGGAGGACATCGAGGCGCTGGAGGCGGAGCGCGGATCCGCCGCCCCGGGCGGCAACACCCCGTAGGCGCGCCGGAAGTAGAGCAGCGGGGCGACCTCCCGATGCGCGGCCAGGGCGGTGACCCGGCCGAGCACGATCGCGTGGTCGCCCCCGTCCAGGACGCCCTCCAGCACGCACTCGACCGTCGCGAGGACGCCGTCGAGCAGGGGCGCGCCGTTGCCGCCCGGCCGCCACGGCACCCCGGCGAACTTGTCGCCCCCGGTCACCGCGAAGCGTCGGCACAGCTCCCGCTGGTCCGCGGCCAGGATGTTGACGGCGAAGCGGCCGGCCGCGCGGATCCGGGGCCAGCTGGACGAGGTGCGCGCCGGGCAGAAGCAGACCAGCGGCGGATCCAGGGACACCGAGGAGAAGGACTGCACGGCCATCCCGACGGGACGGCCGTCGCCCTCGCACGCCGTGATCACGGCGACGCCGGTGGCGAAGCTGGAGAGCGCGGACTTCATGTCCACGGGAGCAGGGACCAGCATGGCGACCTCCGGAGATATTCCTACTAGGTATATGCCTAACCGAAACAGCTGTGATTGGATACCGCCCACGCTCGCTCGTCAAGTAGGGAGGGTCCGTGTCCAGCCCCCGCCAGACTCCGCAGCACCCCGCACCGCCCGCCACCCTGGCCCGGCTGCCCGCGTACGCCGCCGCCGCGTACGGGGAACTCGAAGCGCTCGCCGACGGGGAGGTCCGCTGGACCTTCGCCCGGCTCGACACCGAGATCGCCGCGGCCGCCCGCGCCGCCGTCGCCCTGGGCGTCCGGCCCGGCGACCGGGTCGCGCTCTGGGCCCCCAACAGCCGCCAGTGGATCACCGCCGCGCTCGGCGCGGTCGGGGTCGGCGCGGTCCTCGTCCCCGTCAACACCCGCTACAAGCCCGCCGAGGCCGCCGACGTCGTCCGGCGCAGCGGCGCCCGCGTCCTCTTCACCGAACGCGGCTTCCTCGGCACCGACTACGTCGACGCCCTGCACGGATCCGGTGAGGACCTCGGCGACCTCGCCGCCACGGTGGTGCTGCGCGGCGGCGGCGCGCAGGACTCCCCCGCCGGGGCACCGGTCCACTCCTGGGCGGCGTACCTGCGCGCCGGGGAGCAGGTCCCGGAGCGGGAGCGGCTGGCCCGGCTGGCCGCCGTACGCCCCACGGACCTCAGCGACATCCTCTACACCTCCGGCACCACCGGCCGTTCCAAGGGCGTGATGACCACCCACGGCCAGAGCGTGCGCCTCTACGACTCCTGGTCGCGGCTGGTCACCCTGCGCCCCGGCGACCGGTACCTGCTGGTCAACCCGTTCTTCCACACCTTCGGCTACAAGGCGGGGGTGCTCGCCTGCCTGCTGCGCGGGGTGACCATGCTCCCCGAGGCGGTCTACGACAGCGACCGGATCCTGCGCCGGATGGCCGCGGAACGGGTCAGCTGCCTGATGGGCCCGCCGACCGTCTTCCACGGCCTGCTCGAACACCCCGGCCGGGCGGCCCACGACCTGTCCGCGCTGCGGCTGGCGGGCACCGGCGCGGCCGCCGTGCCGACCGCGCTGGTCGAGCGGATCCGCGGGGAGCTGGGCGCCCCGGACGTGTTCACGGCGTACGGACTGACCGAGTCCGGCGGCGTCGTCTCCGTCTGCCCGACCGACGCGGACGCCGCGACCCTCGCCCACACGGTGGGGCTGCCGCTGCCCGACACCGAGGTGCGGATCGCGGATCCGCTGGGCCGGGTGCTGCCCGCCGGGGAGCCCGGCGAAGTGCAGGTGCGCGGCTACCACGTGACCACCGGCTACCTCGACGACCCGGCCGCGACCGCCGAGGCGGTGCTCGCGGACGGCTGGCTGCGCACCGGGGACATCGGGGTGCTGGACCCGCGCGGCTACCTCGCCATCACCGACCGGCTCAAGGACATGTACGTGGTGGGCGGGTTCAACGCCTACCCGGCGGAGGTGGAGAACGTGCTGCTGACCCATCCCGCGATCACCGACGCGGCGGTGGTGGGCGCCCCCGACGAGCGGCTCGGCGAGGTCGGGGTGGCCTTCGTGGTCACCACCGAACCGCTCACCGCGGCGGAGCTGACCGCCTGGACCCGGGAGCGGCTGGCCAACTTCAAGGTCCCCCGGCGCTTCACCACCGTGGCCGAGCTGCCGCGCAACGCCGGCGGCAAGCTCCAGAAGGCCCCGCTGCGGCGGGCCGCGCGCGGGGAGCGGGAGGAGCGGCCGTGAGGACCCTGGAGCGGACCCCGGAGCAGCGGGACCTGGGCGCGGCCGTACGGTCGGTGCTCGCCCGGCACCCGGGCGCGGCGGCCTGGTCCCCGCTGACCGGCCGGGTGGGCGCGGCGGCGCTGGCGGTGCCCGAGGAGTACGGCGGGGCGGGCTGCGGGAGCGTCGAGGTGGGCGTGGTCATGGACGCGCTGGGGGGTGCGCTGAGCCCCGTACCGTACCTGGGCTCCGCGGTGCTGACCGTGGGCGCGCTGGTGGCGGCGGGGGACGCGCGGGCCTGTGCGCGGCTGCTGCCGGATCTGGCCGGGGGGACGGCGACCGGGGCGCTGGCCTGGGCGGAGCACGGCAGTTGGGAGCCCTCGGCCCTGCGGACCCGGGCCGTGCGGGATCCGGCGCGGGGGTGGCTCCTGACCGGCGCCAAGGAGCACGTCCTGCCGGGCGCCGGGGCCGGGGTCCCCGAGGTCGTGCTCGTCCTCGCGCGGGGCGGTGCGGGTGCGGGCACGGGTACGGGTGCGGATTCCGGGGACGGCGGGGACTCCGGGGACGGCGGGGCGCTCTCGCTGTTCCGGCTGACCGGGCCGCCCGCCGCCTGGCGGATCCGCTCGACCATGGATCCGAGCCGCCCGCTCGCGGAGCTGGCCCTGGACCGGACCCCGGCCGCCCTGGTCGGCGCCGAGGGCGACGGGGAGCGGGTGCTGGCCCGGGTGCGGGACCTGGGCGTCACCGCACTGGCCGCGGAACAGGTCGGGGCGGCCGCGCGGGCCCTGGCGGTGACGGTGGGGTACGCGGGGGAACGGGTCCAGTTCGGCCGCCCGATCGGCTCCTTCCAGGCGGTCAAGCACCGGCTCGCCGACATGTACGCGGCCGTGGAGAACGCCCGCGGCCTCGCCCTGGCGGCCGCGGCGGCGGACGCGGCGCCCGGCCCGGCGGCGGCCGCCGGTTCGGCGTGCGGGGAGGCGTACTCCTGGGTGGCCGGGGAGATGATCCAGCTGCACGGCGGGATCGGGATCACCTGGGAGCACGAGGCGCACCGGTTCTTCAAGCGCGCCCACGGCGCGGCGCGGCTGTTCGGCGGCCCGTCCGCGCACCGCGCGCGGCTGGCCGCACGACTGACCGCACGACCGGGTCCGACCGGGGCCCGTTGACGTACCCTCGGGGCCATGACCGGTAGTGCGATAAACCTGCGCAAGATGGAAGAAACCGCTCCGGCGCTCGTCAGCCTGTACAAGAGCGCCGGGGTGTCCCTGCGCAAGCACGGCCTGGACGGTCAACGGGCCGCGGTCTACCTGGTACTGGACTACTCCGGCTCGATGCGCCCGTACTACGCCGACGGCACCGTGCAGGCCTTCGCGGACCGGGTGCTCGGACTGTCCGCGCACCTGGACGACGACGGCCGGGTCCCGGCGGTCTTCTTCTCCACGGACGTCGACGCCGTCGAGGAGATCTCGCTGGAGCGGCACGCGGGCGCGGTGGGCCGGATCGTGGCGGGCCTCGGGCACATGGGCAAGACGTCCTACGACGCGGCGATGGACGCGGTCATCGACCACTACCTGGACAGCGGGGCGACGGATCCCGCCCTCGTGGTCTTCCAGACGGACGGCGGCCCCCTCAACAAGGCCGCGGCGGAGCGCCACCTGTGCAAGGCGGCCCGGTTGCCGCTCTTCTGGCAGTTCGTCGGCTTCGGCAACACCCGCAGCACCCAGTTCGACTTCCTGCGCAAGCTGGACGAGCTGCCGGTCCCCCGGGCGCGCGTCGTCGACAACGCGGGCTACTTCCACGCCGGGGAGGACCCGCGCGCGGTGCCGGACGCGCAGTTGTACGACCGGCTGGTCTCGGAGTTCCCGTCGTGGTTGGCCGCGGCGCGGACGGCGGGCATCGTGCGCGACTGAGCGGCGGGCATCGCGGCAGCTCAGCGGCGGGCACCGTGGGCGGCTGCGCGGCGGGCACCGTGCACGCCTGCGCGGTCGGCACCGTGCGCGCCTGCGCGGTCGGCGCCCGGACCAGGCGCTTTCATGGCGGTATGACGACGAACAACTGGGCACATTTCGCCGCGGCCGAACCGGAACTCGCCGAAGCGGTCCGGGCCCGCTTCGGGCAGTACGCGCACCACGTCCTGGCGACCCTGCGCAAGGACGGCTCGCCGCGGGTCTGCGGGCTGAACGCCACCTTCCGGGGCGGCGAGCTGTGGCTCGGGATGATGCCGGGGTCGATGAAGGCCATGGACCTGCGGCGCGATCCCCGGTTCGCGCTGCACACCAATCCGGGTGCGGACGAGTCGATGCCCGACGGGGACGTACGCGTCTGCGGGCGGGCCGTGGAGATCCTGGACCCGCCCGAGCTGCACCGCTTCGCCGAGGAGTCAGGCGAGCCGCCGCACCCGTCCCACCTGTTCCGGGTGGAGCTGACCGAGGTGGTCCTGACCGGGATCGACGGGGACGACCTGGTGGTGCGCGCGTGGACCCCGGCCGCCGGGCTGCGCACGATCCGCCGGGGGAACGACGACGACCCCGCCCGGGAGGAGTGAGGCGCGGTCGCCCTCCGGGACCTCGTCGTCGTACGCGTCCTCGTCCTCCCACGGGGCGGGGGCGACCGGCACCGGGGCCGGGACCGGGACCGGCTCGGGGGCCGGACCGGTCCCGGGGAGGGCGATCGCGGCCGGGTTCACGTCGACCTGGTTGCGGTCGATGTTGATCGTCACGCCGTCGTAGGTCTCGTCGTGGTCGCCCTGGTACTGGTGGGCCCGGCGGCGCCCGCCCCACTGCCCGCCGCCCGCGGGCAGGCCCAGGTCCGAGTCGGTGACCGAGGCGCGCCCGTTCCAGGCCGCGGCCCAGACGACGTCGGGAACGGCGCGCCCGGTGCGCGCGTGCTCGGCGCTGAGCGCCTTCATGCCCGAACCGGCCGCGAGATAGGCGGCGGCCCGGTAGCCGAGTGCGTGCAGGCGCTCGGTCCAGGCGGCGACGTACGCGACCACCGGCCGGTCCCAGGTGGCCCGGTCGGTGTAGTTCTCCAGGTCGTTGTAGAGGACGGTGCCCGCCCCCAGGCCCAGCGCGCGGGCCGCCGAGGCCGCGCCGTCGGCGGCCGTCCGGCCCTGCGCGGCCGCGGTGTCCGGGTCGGTGGACAGCCCGGTGGTGGCGCTGCGCCAGGGCTGGCGGCCCACCCAGATCGGCATCAGGTGCCAGCCCGCGGCGCTCTGCCGCTTGACCCAGTCGGCGGTCAACTGCGGCTGGGCGCAGGCGCGGGCGCCGCCGCCGATGTAGATGCCGACGGCGCCGAAGGGGGACTCCTCGCCCCAGCCGTCCATGGTGGCCTGGCCGGGGGCGGTGCACGCGTCGAAGCCCGGGCCGGTGTAGGCGCCCGGCGTGACCGAGGCCGCCGGTGCGGGGACGGGCCGCAGGACGGAACCGGGGGACGCGGGCCGACCCGGCACGGTGGCCGGGGGACCCGCGTGGCCCCCGGGGCCGCCGACCGGGCGGGCGCCCTCGATCACGGCGCGGACCGCGGCGGGCGTGTCGCCGTAGGAGGCGGTGGCCATCACCCCCGACTGGGCGAGGGCGTAGCGCAGTTCGTTGCTGGGCGTGCGGGGCCCGGTGGCGGGCAGCGCGGTGCCCACCGGTACGTCGACGGTCGGCACGTCGGCGCGCGCCGGGGCGTCCCGTACGGGCTCCAGGTGCAGGGTGTCGGCGCGGTCGGCGACCGCCCGGCCGGCGCACTCGCGCTGCGTCCCGGCGTGGCCGACGTACAACGTGGGCACGTCCAGGCGCAGGCAGGCCTCGGGGGCGCGGTCGAGGTCGACGACCCGCCAGTGCGCGGGGAGCGTGAAGCGCAGCCCCCGGTAGTCGTACTGGCGGGGACCCGGGCCGGGGCCGGGGCCCGGGTCCGGGCCGTCGGCGGCGGCGACGGGCCCCAGCGCGGTGAGCCCGCTCAGCGCGAGCACGACCCCGCAGGCCGAGGCGAGCAGCCGCCCCCACGTCCGGGCCCCGCGACCGCCCCCGGCGCCCTCACCACACCCCGCACCACACCCATCGACACGACTCTCGACACGACACTCGACACTCGACATGACCTTCGACATGACTCGCGACATGACGCTGTGTATACAGGTGCCGCGGCCTCCCGGAGATCCGGCGAGGCCGCGGCGGCCCGGCTAACTACCCGCCTGGTCCTGGAAGGCGGGCAGCTCGAAGACGCGCTGCTTGCCCGCGTCGTCCATCAGCTCCACCAGGGGCAGGACCAGCTCCCACAGGTCCCGCTTGTCGACCTCGCGGACGAGCGCGTCGAGCTCCCCGTCGCCCAGCAGGGCCGCGGTGTCGGCGACCACCTTGCGCCCGTCCTCGGGCAGCACGCCGACCAGCGGCAGGAACTCCCCCCACAGACCGGTCCCGACGACGGCGCGGACCACCCCGCGCAGCACCTCGGGCTCGCGCAGCGCCTCCAGGCGGGCGACGGACCTGCGGTCCTCCTCCCCCAGCAGCGCGACCAGCGGGAGCAGCGCCTCCCAGAGGCCGTGCTCGTGGGTGGCCCGGACCAGCGAGTCGAGGGCGCCGCCGTCCAGCCGGGCCGTCAGCTGGGCGATCCGTTCGCGCTGTTCGCCGTCGACCGACGCGGCGACGGCGAGGGCCTCCTCCCACAGCCCGCCCGCGGCGGCCGCGCGCACCACGCCCGCGAGCCGTTCGTCGCCCATCAGCCGCAGGACGTGCGGCAGCCGCTCCGGCTGGTCGACGTAGAAGCCGGTGCGCAGGACGGCCTCGTCGTCGACCTGTTCGAGGATCCGGGTGAGCGCCCGGTCGCGGATGTGGCCGACGAAGCGGCCCATGGTGAGGAAGTCGGCCGACTCGGCGAGCGCGACGGCGATGCGCACGAGCAGCCCCTCGTCGAGCCGGTCGACCACGCCCGCGATCCGCCGGGGGTCGAGGTGCGCGCAGGACTCGACGGTGAAGGGCACCGGGAGCTTCTCGATGATGTCGGCGGCCCGCCCGGGGTCGAGCCGACCCGCGACCGCCGCCGCGAGGCGGGGGCCGAGCGCCTTCTGCGAGATGGCGGCGGCCACCGCGGCCGGCACCAGCTTGGTCGCGGCGGCGATCCGGTCGAGCATCTCGGGCGCCCCGTCGTACAGCACGGCGGTGACCTGCTCGCGGAAGCGCCGCACGTCCGCGGCGGGCAGCGCCTCCAGGAACCGCAGCGCCCCCGCGTCGCCCTCCCCCAGCAACCGGGCCACCTTCTCCACCTCGGCGCGGCTCACCGGAAGAGCACCTTGCGCACGGCGCCGCGCGCGAGCGCGGGGACGAGCTTCAACGCTTCCTCGGCGGCGTCTCCCAGCCCGACGGCCTGCCGCTCCCGCTCCGCGCGCAACGCGTCGGCGAGCCGCCCGAGCTCCCCGTCCGCCAACCCGGCGAACGACCCGGGCACCGGCGCCCCCTTCAACTCCGCACCCAGCCTGGCGAGTTCTTCTGCACCCACGGGACGACCTCCCACGACGGCGACACCACGACAACGGCTCGCCACCGAGACTGATCCCGTTTTGACTATTAGTCAATACTCGCGGGTAGCTCTACCTAGAGCTCCGGCTCCAGGCCCCGGATCTTTCGACCCGCACCCGAATCGGGCCGGGTGAGGGCTTCGAACACCTTGTAACCGGAGTCCTTCGCCCCGCCCCCCCAGGTCACCTTCCCGTCAGAACGTTCCGTGGCGGCGATGCCGCCCCAAAAGCGCGCGCTCCGCTCCCACCGGACATCACTCAGACCCTCGATGACGGCTTCTCCCTCCACCGGGCCACCCTCGGCGGCCCACGGCACGGCGCGGTGCAGAGTGGCACCCAGGCCGGCAAGCACGGCTGGAGCAGTGATCGCCGAGCGCCCCGCGAACTCCGCGGCAAACCGGTCGACGACGCCCCCGAGCAGGGACGTCACCGCGTGGACGACCTCGCCTTCCCCGTACTCCCCCGGCAGGTCGTCCAGCGCGACGGCGCCGGAGGTGGACTGGATGCCGGACCTGCCGAGCAACGTCGTGACCACGAGCGTCCGCACCGCGGAGAGGGTCACCCACTCCCGCGCGGTGCTGCCGATCTGCCGCTTGCCGGTGAGGACGTAGTCCGCGAGGCGGATCTTCTCGCCCCGGAGCGTGACGACCGTGTCGTCCACCAACGCGCGCGTCACCGAGGTCGCCAGGTCACGCGAGTCCATGGACAGGGCGAGCGACTTGTCGACCGGCACCCCCTTCAGGTTCCGATCATGGAAAATTTGCCTCGCGTGACTGGTGGAGACCCCGTGGAAGATCTCGAAGGCCACATTGACCTGCGAGAAGTCGAAGCCTTCCAGCCCAAACTCCCGATGGTTCTTGCGCACCCGATGCATGGCCGAGACCTGGGTCTCGGCATCAACCGCGATGATCAGGTCGCGCAGCGGAAGAAACGTCTTCCCACCCCGCCCAATACTCAGGGGCCTCGGGCACCACCAGGTGAGCGGCGGCACGGACCAGCCGTCACCGAGGTCGCCCCGAATGCCCCGGGCGATGTACTCGGCGTACGAGGTGATGTTCTTGGCCTTCGAAGTACCGGCGCCACCGATCAAGCGCTGTACCTGGCTCCGCAGTTGCCCGTACTCACCGAGCCCCAGGTCCACTCGCCCCGAGGCAGACAGCTCGACAAGCTGCGGGTCATGAACGATCGCCAGGGCGCTCTCCCAGTCCAGCACCCCGATCGCAAGCTTCGGCCTGACCTCCATCACCGTCACCGGAAGCCCCGTTCGAATGGGCTCAAGCATGCCGCTCCCCCTTCCTGCGGTCGGCTAACTGTGCAATTTCCGACTCCACTTGAGGCGATGCTAGCAAGTGTCACACTCCAACTGCGGTTACCGCAGATCAAGTGGAAGTGCTCCGTAGTTACGGGCATCATCAGTGAAATAGGCACAGGATCATGAGACTTGGTCAGGGCCATCGACCAAGAGGCGCACATGAAAGGCCAGTTACTGAGCTAGGCTGGTCCGCAGACGCTAGAAAAAGGTCTGGGAGGGCCGGTAGCACGGCCCTCCCAGGTCCATTGGCGTTCGCAGGTACCGAGGCGTTGACAGCCGCACAGCACACGTACGTCCAATGGAGGTTCCATCATGACATGCCCCCACACCACGGGGTCCGCGGGCCAGCCCACCGGATACGCCGTCGTCCTGTTGCCGCCGACCTGGCGCGACCGGGTGATCGGTGCCATGGCGGGGCTCCTGGTGGAGCTCGGCGCGGTCGCGCAGCCCATCGCGCAGCCCCACCCCGTGCTCGACCTCACGGCGCTCAGCATCGCGACCCACATCCTGGCCTGCGTCGCCGTCTTCGTCGGCACGCGGGTCCGGCTGGCGCGCCGTAACTGACCCCCACCCGCCCCCGGGCATGCCACAGCGCCCGCCTTCCCTGGTCGGAGACTGGCGGGCGCCGTGTCAGAGTGCCGTACGCCGTTGTACGGACCGTATGAGGGGTCCCTCCCCGCGAGGGGAGGGGTACTGCGTTCCCCGGGTCCCTCCCCGCGAGGGGAGGGGGCCACGGTGGGGTTACACCATCAGCGAGCGGTCCGTCGGCTTGACCGGGTACGGGAGGGTGCTCGCGCCCGTCAGGAAGCGGTCCACGCCGCGGGCCGCGGAGCGGCCCTCGGCGATGGCCCACACGATCAGGGACTGGCCGCGGCCCGCGTCGCCGGCGACGAAGACGCCGTCCACGTTGGTCGCGTACGAGGCGTCCCGCGCGACGTTGCCGCGCGCGTCCAGCTCCAGGCCGAACTGCTCCACCAGGCCGTTGGCCTGGTCGGTGCCGGTGAAGCCCATCGCGAGGGTGACCAGCTGCGCCGGGATGACCCGCTCGGTGCCCTCCTTCTGGACGAGCTTGCCGTCCTCGAAGGCCACCTCGACCAGGTGCAGGGACTGGACGTTGCCGTCCTCGTCGCCCTCGAAGTGGGTGGTGGAGACGGAGTAGATCCGCTCGCCGCCCTCCTCGTGGGCCGAGGTGACCTTGTACAGCATGGGGAAGGTCGGCCACGGCTGGCCGGTGGGCCGGTCCTCGGAGGGACGCGGCATGATCTCCAGCTGGGTGACCGAGGCCGCGCCCTGGCGGTGGGCGGTGCCCACGCAGTCCGCGCCGGTGTCACCGCCGCCGATGACGACGACGTGCTTGCCCGCGGCGGTGATGGGGGGCGCCACGAAGTCGCCCTCCTGCACCTTGTTCGCCAGCGGCAGGTACTCCATCGCGAAGTGGATGCCGTTCAGGTCGCGGCCCGGGACCGGGAGGTCGCGGGAGACCGTGGCACCGGCCGCGATGACGACCGCGTCGTAGCGGCGGCGCAGCCCGTCGGCCGGGATGTCCCGGCCGATCTCGACGCCCGTACGGAACTTGGTGCCCTCCGCGCGCATCTGCTCGATGCGGCGGTTGATGTGCACCTTCTCCATCTTGAACTCGGGGATGCCGTACCGCAGCAGGCCGCCGATGCGGTCCGCGCGCTCGAACACCGCGACCGTGTGCCCGGCCCGCGTCAGCTGCTGGGCGGCGGCGAGTCCCGCCGGGCCCGAGCCGATGACGGCGACGGTCTTGCCGGAGAGCCGGTCCGGCGGCTGCGGGGTGACGTCGCCGTTGTCCCACGCCTTGTCGATGATCGAGACTTCGACGTTCTTGATGGTGACGGCCGGCTGGTTGATGCCGAGCACGCACGCCGACTCGCACGGAGCCGGGCACAGGCGGCCGGTGAACTCCGGGAAGTTGTTCGTGGCGTGCAGGCGCTCGGACGCGGCGGTCCAGTCCTCGCGGTAGGCGAAGTCGTTCCACTCGGGGATCAGGTTCCCGAGCGGGCAGCCGTTGTGGCAGAACGGGATGCCGCAGTCCATGCAGCGACCGGCCTGCTTGCTGATGATCGGCAGCAGCGAACCCGGGACGTAGACCTCGTTCCAGTCCTTCAGCCGCTCGGCGACGGGACGGGAACAGGCGGTCTCGCGGGGGGTGGTGAGGAAGCCCTTCGGGTCAGCCATGGGTCGCCGCCTCCATCATCTTCTCGGTGGTCTCGGACTCGGAGAGTCCGGCCCGCTCAGCGGCGTCCTTGGCGGCGAGCACTGCCTTGTACGTGGTGGGGATGATCTTGCTGAAGCGGTCCACCGAGACGGACCAGTCAGCGAGGAGCTTGGCGGCCACGGTCGAGCCGGTCTCCTCCTCGTGGCGGCGCACCACATCGTGCAGCCACTGCTTGTCGGCGTCGGACAGGTCGGTCTCGACCGCGCCCGCGTTGCCGACGTTGACGTTGCAGGGGTCGAGGTCGATGACGTACGCGACGCCGCCCGACATGCCGGCCGCGAAGTTGCGCCCGGTCTCGCCCAGGACCACGGCCTGGCCGCCGGTCATGTACTCGCAGCCGTGGTCGCCCACGCCCTCCGAGACGACCAGGGCACCGGAGTTGCGGACGCAGAAGCGCTCGCCGGTGCGGCCGCGCAGGAACATCTCGCCGCCGGTCGCGCCGTAGCCGATGGTGTTGCCCGCGATGGTCGAGTATTCGGCCAGGTGGTCGGCGCCGCGGTCCGGGCGGACCACGACGCGACCGCCGGAGAGGCCCTTGCCGACGTAGTCGTTGGCGTCGCCCTCCAGGCGCAGCGTGATGCCGCGCGGCAGGAACGCGCCGAAGGACTGGCCGGCCGAACCGGTGAAGGTGAGGTCGATGGTGTCGTCGGGCAGGCCCGCGCCGCCGAACCGCTTGGTGACCTCGTGGCCGAGCATGGTGCCGACGGTCCGGTTGATGTTGCGGATCGCGACCTGTGCGCGGACCGGGTGGGCGGCCTCGGCGCTCGGGGCGTTCAGCGCGTCGGCGGCCAGCCGGATCAGCTCGTTGTCGAGCGCCTTGGCCAGACCGTGGTCCTGCTCGATGACGGCGTGGCGGACCGCGCCCTCGGGCAGCTCGGGCACGTGGAAGAGCGGGTCCAGGTCGAGTCCCTGGGCCTTCCAGTGCGCGACGGCCTTGGTGGTGTCGAGGAGTTCGGCGTGACCGACGGCCTCCTCGATGGTGCGGAAGCCCAGCTCGGCGAGCAGCTCGCGCACCTCCTCCGCGATGAACTCGAAGAAGTTCACGACGAATTCGGGCTTGCCGGAGAAGCGGTCGCGCAGGACCGGGTTCTGCGTGGCGATGCCGACGGGGCAGGTGTCGAGGTGGCAGACGCGCATCATGACGCAGCCGGAGACGACGAGCGGCGCGGTCGCGAAACCGAACTCCTCGGCGCCGAGCAGCGCGGCGATGATGACGTCGCGGCCGGTCTTGAGCTGGCCGTCGGTCTGCACGACGATGCGGTCGCGCAGGCCGTTGAGCAGCAGCGTCTGCTGGGTCTCGGCGAGGCCCAGCTCCCAGGGACCGCCCGCGTGCTTGAGCGAGGTCAAAGGGGACGCGCCCGTGCCGCCGTCGTGGCCGGAGATGAGGACGACGTCCGCGTGCGCCTTGGACACACCGGCGGCGACCGTGCCCACGCCGACCTCGGAGACCAGCTTCACGTGGATGCGGGCGACCGGGTTGGCGTTCTTGAGGTCGTGGATCAGCTGAGCCAGGTCCTCGATGGAGTAGATGTCGTGGTGCGGCGGCGGGGAGATCAGACCGACGCCCGGGGTGGAGTGCCGGGTCTTGGCGACCCACGGGTAGACCTTGTGGCCGGGCAGCTGGCCGCCCTCGCCGGGCTTGGCGCCCTGCGCCATCTTGATCTGGATGTCGTCCGCGTTGACCAGGTACTCGCTGGTGACGCCGAAGCGGCCGGAGGCGACCTGCTTGATCGCCGAGCGGCGCGCCGGGTCGTACAGGCGGTCCGGGTCCTCGCCGCCCTCACCCGTGTTGGACTTGGCGCCCAGCTGGTTCATGGCGATGGCGAGGGTCTCGTGGGCCTCGCGCGAGATGGATCCGTACGACATGGCGCCCGTGGAGAAGCGCTTGACGATGTCGGCGACCGACTCGACCTCGTCGATGGAGATCGCCGGACGGGCGCCGGCGCCCTCGCCGTTCGCGCTCGTCTTGAAGCCGAACAGGCCGCGGAGCGTCATCAGCCGCTCGGACTGCTCGTTCACCCGGTCCGTGTACTGCTTGAAGATGTCGTACCGGCGGTTGCGGGTGGCGTGCTGGAGGCGGAAGACCGTGTCCGGGTCGAACAGGTGCGGCTCGCCCTCGCGGCGCCACTGGTACTCGCCGCCGATCTCCAGCGCGCGGTGCGCCGGGGCGATGCCGGAGACGGGGTACGCCTTGGCGTGGCGCGCGGCCACCTCCTTGGCGATGACGTCCAGGCCGGCGCCGCCGATCTTGGTGGCGGTGCCGCTGAAGTAGGTGCCGACGAAGTCCTCGTTGAGGCCGATGGCCTCGAAGACCTGGGCGCCCCGGTAGGAGGCGACCGTGGAGATGCCCATCTTGGACATGACCTTCAGGACGCCCTTGCCGAGCGCGTAGATCAGGTTCCGGATGGCCTGCTCGGGCTCCAGGTCCGCCAGGAAGGTGCCCGCGCGCAGCAGGTCCTCGACGGACTCCATGGCCAGGTACGGGTTGACCGCGGCCGCGCCGTAGCCGATGAGCAGGGCGACGTGGTGGACCTCGCGGACGTCGCCGGCCTCGATCAGCAGACCCACCTGGGTGCGCTGCTTGGTGGCGATGAGGTGGTGGTGCACGGCGGCGGTGAGCAGCAGCGAGGGGATCGGCGCGTGCTCGGCGTCGGAGTGGCGGTCCGACAGGACGATCAGGCGGGCGCCGTTCTCTATGGCGGCGTCGGCCTCGGCGCGGATCTCCTCGATCCGCGCGGCGAGCGCCTCGCCGCCGCCCGAGACCCGGTAGAGGCCCGAGAGGGTGGCGGCCTTCATGCCGGACATGTCGCCGTCGGCGTTGATGTGGACGAGCTTGGCCAGCTCGTCGTTGTCGATCACCGGGAAGGGCAGGGTGACGCTGCGGCACGACGCGGAGGTCGGCTCCAGCAGGTTGCCCTCGGGGCCCAGGGAGGACAGCAGCGAGGTGACGAGCTCCTCGCGGATGGCGTCCAGCGGCGGGTTGGTGACCTGCGCGAAGAGCTGGGTGAAGTAGTCGAAGAGCAGCCGGGGGCGCTCGGACAGGGCCGCGATCGGGGAGTCCGTGCCCATGGAACCGAGCGGCTCGCCGCCGGTGCGGGCCATCGGCGCCAGGATGATCTTCAGCTCTTCCTCGGTGTACCCGAAGGTCTGCTGGCGGCGCGTGACCGAGGCGTGGGTGTGCACGATGTGCTCGCGCTCGGGGAGGTCCTCCAGCTCGATCTCACCGGCTTCGAGCCACTCGGCGTACGGAGCGGCGCCCGCGAGCTCGGCCTTGATCTCGTCGTCCTCGATGATCCGCTTCTGGGCGGTGTCGACGAGGAACATCTTGCCGGGCTGCAGGCGGCCCTTGCGGACGACCTTGGCCGGGTCGATGTCGAGGACGCCGACCTCGGAGCCGAGGACGACGAGGCCGTCGTCGGTGACCCAGTAGCGGCCGGGGCGCAGACCGTTGCGGTCGAGGACCGCGCCGACCTGGGTGCCGTCGGTGAAGGTGACGCAGGCCGGGCCGTCCCAGGGCTCCATCAGGGTGGAGTGGTACTGGTAGAACGCGCGGCGGGCCGGGTCCATCGAGGTGTGGTTCTCCCACGCCTCGGGGATCATCATCAGCACGCTGTGCGGGAGCGAGCGGCCACCGAGGTGGATCAGCTCCAGGACCTCGTCGAAGGACGCCGAGTCGGAGGCGTCGGGCGTACAGATCGGGAAGATCCGCTCCAGCGCGCCCTCGCCGAAGACGCCGGAGGCCAGCTGGGACTCGCGGGCCTTCATCCAGTTGCGGTTGCCCTTGACCGTGTTGATCTCGCCGTTGTGCGCGACGAAGCGGTACGGGTGGGCGAGCGGCCAGGACGGGAAGGTGTTCGTCGAGAACCGCGAGTGGACCAGGGCCAGCGTCGAGGCGAAGCGGCGGTCGGAGAGGTCCGGGAAGAAGGGCTCCAGCTGGCCGGTGGTCAGCATGCCCTTGTAGACGATGGTGCGGGCGGACAGCGAGGGGAAGTACACGCCCGCTTCGCGCTCGGCGCGCTTGCGCAGCACGAACGCCTTGCGGTCCAGCTCGATGCCGGTGCTGCCGTTGCTCACGAAGAGCTGGGCGAAGGCCGGCATGGTGGCGCGGGCGCCGTTGCCGAGCAGGTCGGGGGCGACGGGCACCTCGCGCCAGCCGAGCACGGTGAGGTGCTCCTCGGCGGCGATGGCCTCGATCTGCGCGACGGCCTGTGCGGAGTCGTCGGCGGGGAGGAAGGCGATGCCGACGGCGTAGGCGCCGGCCTCGGGCAGCTCGAAGTCGGTGACCTCGCGCAGGAACGCGTCGGGGACCTGGCTGAGGATGCCCGCGCCGTCACCCGAGTCGGGCTCGGAGCCGGTGGCCCCGCGGTGTTCGAGGTTCCGCAGTACGGTCAGCGCCTGCTCGACCAGCGTGTGGCTGGCCTCGCCGGTGAGGTTGGCCACGAAACCGACGCCACAGGCGTCGTGCTCGTTGCGCGGGTCGTACATGCCCTGCTGGGCGGGGCGACCGTCCATGGGCGACCAGGCGGTGGTGCTGGGGCCGGTCGCGGAGTGCGTGGATGCGGAACGCATCGGGACTCCCGTCGTCGTCGTGGCATATGCATAGCCGAGGGACGACGTTGGCCCTCTGCGAAATTTCGTGCAGGTTACATGATGGCGGCAATCCCGGGAACCGGATATCTCGTTCCAGCATGCGGACACTGCGCGAATCGGAAAGAGGGGACCTGCGCGGGCGGATGCGCGGGGCGGAAGTCCCGGGTGGGCTGGGCATCATTGCCCGGCCGCCCTAGAACTATTGCCCGCCGGTCACACGATCGAAACCGATCGAAACTGGTGAGTAACGAACTACTTATGCGGCTCTCTGCATAGTGTCTCATCTTTCGAGCGGTCAGCCTACGACGCCACCGATCCACGTGCCCAGGATGTACGTCACACCCGCGGCCGCGCCACCCAGGAGCAGCTGGCGCATGCCGCTGTACCACCAGGACCGGGCGGTGACCCGGGAGACGACGGCGCCGCACAGGAACAGGCCGACCAGGGCCAGCAGCACCGCGGGCCACAGCGCGGTCGCGCCGAGCAGGTACGGCAGGACGGGCAGCAGCGCGCCGAGCGCGAAGGCGCCGAACGACGACACCGCGGCGACCAGCGGCGACGGCAGGTCGTCCGGGTCGATGCCGAGCTCCTCGCGGGCGTGGATCTCCAGCGCCTGCTCCGGGTCGCGGGACAGCTGCATCGCGACCTCGCGGGCGAGGGCGGGTTCGACCCCGCGCGAGACGTAGAGCTCGGCCAGCTCCTCCATCTCGTCGACGGGGTGCTTCTTCAGCTGCTGGCGCTCGATGTCGAGCTCGGCGAGGACCAGCTCGCGCTGGGAGGCGACCGAGGTGTACTCACCGGCCGCCATCGAGAAGGCGCCCGCGGCCAGACCCGCGAGCCCGGTGATGACGATGGTCTGCGTCGCGACCGCACCGCCCGCCACACCGGTCATCAGGGCGAGGTTGGAGACCAGTCCGTCCATGGCACCGAAGACGGCCGGGCGCAGCCAGCCACCGTTGACGTCACGGTGGGTGTGGTTGTCGCGGTGGGCCTCGTGCAGCGGTGCTTCGATGTCGATGATGGACATGTGGTTCTACTCCCCTTTTGATGCGAAATGGGTGCGCGCGAGCACGACACGGGTATGCCCGGGTCCTGTGCAGGCACCCACTCCCCCTGAACACCTCGAAACTACGCACGATTTCTGACCGCCGCCAGCAAGGTAGGCCGTACTTACCAGGGCTTTCGCCCCTCGGCGACCGGGTGACGGGGAGGTTCGAGGGGTGTTTCGCGGCAAGCGACAAACCCGATGCCATGGCACAAATCCCCCATGGGCTCATGATGAGTTCCACCAAGTGGAGAGGCGCGCCCATGGAGCTGATCGCATCCGATCCGCAGTGGCATCCGCAGCCGCATCCGGAGACGCAACCGGAGCCGCATCCGGAGCCGCATCCGCAGGCCTGTCCGCCGTCGCGTGCGCAGGACCGTCCGCGGGTCGTGCAGGACCGTCCCCGGGTCGTGGAGGACCGTCCCCGGGTCGTGGAGGACCGTCCGCGGGTCGTGCTCGACCGGGCCCGGGGCGCTCTGCTGGGCCTCGCGGTGGGTGACGCGCTGGGCGCCCCGGCGGAGAACATGAAGCCCTCGCAGATCCGGGCCAAGTGGGGCCGGATCGAGGGCTTCGTCTCGGACGACCCGGCCGGGACGGACGACACCGAGTACGCGATCTTCTCGGGCCTGCTGCTGGCCCGGCACGGGTCGGCGCTGACCGTCGCGCACGTCGAACGGGCCTGGCACCACTGGATCGCGGACCTGGACGAGGGTCCCTTCCGCGGTGCGGGCTTCTCGGAGCGCGGCACGCTGGAGAACCTGCGGCGCGGGCTCGCCGCGCCCATCTCCGCGCAGCACCGGCACGCGTGGTCGGACGGCCTGGCCATGCGGGCCGCGCCCTTCGGGGTCTTCGCGGCCGGACGCCCGGCCGAGGCGGCCCGGCTCGTCGCGATCGACGGCACGGTCAGCCACGACGGCGAGGGCATCTACGGCGGCCAGGCCGTCGCGGCGGGCGTGGCCGCGGCCATGGCGGGCGGATCGGCGGCCTCGGTGATCTCGGCGGCCCTGTCCGTCATCCCCTCGGACTCCTGGACGGCCCGTTCGCTGCGCCGGGCCGTGACGGCCGCCCCGCGCGGCGAACGGGCGGTGCGCTCGGCGGTGGTCATCGGCGGCTACCCCTGGACGGACCTGGCGCCGGAGGCGGTGGGCCTGGCCTTCGGCGCGTTCGCCGCGTGCGGCGGGGACTTCGCGGAGTCCGTGCTGACCGCCGTCAACATGGGCCGCGACGCCGACACCACCGCGGCCGTCGCGGGCGCCCTGGCCGGCGCGCTGTCGGGAGCCGCCGCCATCCCCGCCGCGTGGTCCTCGGCGATCGGCCCGGTACGGGGCAGCTGCCTGCCCTCGATGCGGGGCTACCACGTCCTGGACATCGCGGACCTCCTCACCCCGGAAACCGAGCCCTCCCCATGACCGCACCCCCGCTCCCCCACCCGGCCCCCGCCGCCACCCCCACCCACCCCGAAACCCCAGCGCCCGAACCCGCGCCCGCGTCGGACGTGCGGCGGATCGAGGGGCTGCTGCTCGGGCTGGCCGCGGGGGACGCGGCCGGGTGGCCCGCCGCGCGGCACCGGGCAAGCCGGATGCCCGAATGGACCCGCCGCCTCACCCGCGAGCTGGACACCTTCGCCGAGCAGAACGCCACCACCACCCTCCCCGTCCCCATCGCCCTCAACCAGCCCCCCGAACCCCTGCGCCTCGGCCCGAGCGACGACGCCGAGTGGGCCGCCTTCGCCGCCGAGTCCGTGCTCACCGCCGCCGGGGCCCTGCTCAGCGACCTGAGCCGGTCCCGGCGCATGCGGGCCGCGATCGACCTGGCCTGGAACGCCCTGGCCAGCGAGGTCGCGGCGGCCGCCGAGCGGGCCCCCGAGGTCGAGTCGGCGGTCCTGCCGCTGCGCGCGCGGATCTCCGTACGGGCCGGGCTCGGCAACCTCGCGGCCGGCCTGCGCCCGCCCGCCACCGGGCACGACAACCCGCACTACTTCGACGACGCCGCCTGCGTCCGCGCCTGCGTCCTCGCGGTCGTCCACCCCGGGGACCCGGTCGCGGCCGCCGACCTCGCCGAGTTCGACGCCCGCTACACCCAGGACGGCGACGGCGTGCACGGCGCCCGCGCGATGGCCGCCGCCGTCGCCACCGCCCTGACCGGCGCCGGCACCGACGCGGCCGTGGACGCCGCACTCGACCAACTGCCCGCCACCACCGAGATCGGCCGCAACGCCCGGCACGCCGTGTCCCTCGCCCGCGCGCACGCGAGCGGCGGCGCCTTCGCCATCGTGCCGCTGCTGGAACACCAGATCGTGGACCACGTCTACAGCTACGGCATCGCCGCCGCCGAGACCGTCCCGGTCGCCCTCGCCCTCGCGACGGCCGCCCGCGGCCGGGTCGCCGAAGCGGTACCGGCGGCCGCCTGCCTGTCCCGCGTCGCGGATTCGGCGCCCGCCCTCGCCGGGGCGCTGACCGGCGCGCTCGGCGGCGGCGAATCGATCGCCGCCGCCTGGCGCGACGCCTGCCGCACCCTGTCCGGCTGCGCGCTGCCCCGCCTCGCCGGCACCGACCTCGTGGAACTCGCCGCGCTCCTCGCGCGGACGGAACTCACCTCGCCCAAGGAACTCAAGCCCCAGGGGATGATTCGGACATGACGCTCACACTCGAGGACCGGGCCGCGGGCTGCCTGGTCGGCGCGGCCGTCGGGGACGCGCTCGGCGGCCCGGTGGAGGGCTGGTCACCGGAGCAGATCGTGGAACGCCACGGCGGTCCGGTACGGGGCGTCGTCGGCCCCTGGTACGAGGACTGGCGCACCGCGCGCCCCATCGCGCCCTACCACAAGGGCGACGGCCACGTCACCGACGACACCTTGATGACGCACGCGCTGGTGCGCGTCTACGAGGCGGTGCGCGACCACCTGGACGCCTACGCGGTCGCCGACCACCTCGTCCCCGACCTGATGTCGACGCCGCGCTGGATCCCGGAACTGGAGGCGCGGGCCCTGCCGTTGCAGCGGATCTTCCTCGCCGAGAAGTGGATCGTGGCCCGGCTGCACTACGGCCACGTGGACCCGCGCGAGGCGGGCAGCGGGAACATCGTCAACTGCGGGGCCGCGATGTACGCGGCGCCGGTCGGCATCGTGAACGCGGGCAACCCCGCGGGCGCGTACGCGGAGGCGCTGGACATCGCCGGCGCCCACCAGTCGTCCTACGGGCGGGAGGCCGCCGGGGTGTTCGCCGCGGCGGTGGCGGCGGCCTGCCTGCCGGGGGCGAGCGCCGCCTCGGTGGTCGAGGCGACGCTCGCCCTGGCCAAGGACGGCACCCGGGCCGCGATCGAAGCGGTCGCCGAAACCGCCTCCCTGCACCGGGACTTCGCCTCCGCGATCGCGCCGTTGCGGGCGGCGGTGGCCCCCTACGACTCGGTCGGCCCGGACTACCGCGCCCCCTCCCTCGGCGCCCGTCGGCCCTCCCGGCTGCACGCGATCGAGGAACTCCCGGTGGCGCTCGGGATGTTGCTGGTCGCGGACGGCCGCTACGAGGAGGCCGTGCTCGGCGGCGTCAACTACGGCCGGGACTGCGACTCGATCGCCACGATGGCGGGGGCGCTGGCCGGGGCCATGGGCGGCGCGGCGGCGGTGCCCGAGGCGTGGGCCAAGGAGGTCGCCGAGGCGAGCCGCCTCGACCTGCACGCCCCCGCGGCGGCCCTGGCCCGGGTGGCCCGCGAGGTCTTCGACCTCGACCGCGCCCGGCGCCGGGCCCACGAGCACGCCTTCGCCGCGATCGCCGGGCCCCGATGAGCCGGGCCGCCGCGGTGGCCCCCGCGCCGGGGGGCGTCCGGCTGACCTGGGCGCAGCCCGAGGACCTGGTCGGGCACGAGCTGCGCCAGGCCGAGGAGGACGGGCGGGGCCCGGCCGCGCGGCCGTTGCGGCGGGCCTGGCTGGCGGCGGGCGGCCGCCCGGCCCCCGCCCGGGCCGGCGCCTCGTCCACCCCGGCGGCCCCGCACCTGCGCGCCCTCGCCATCCGGATCCTGGACCGACTGGCCGCCCTCCCCCACCCGTCGACGGCGGACGAACCCACCTCCTGGCCCGCCGTCACCGCCACCTGGCCCCCGCACCCGGGCCCCGACGGACACCCGACCCGCGCCCCCGCCCCCGCGCCGGATGCGGCGGCGGCGGACCGGCTGGAGGCCGCCTGGCTCGGGCGGGCCGCGGGGTGCGTGCTCGGGAAGCCCGTCGAGAAGCTGCCGCTCGCCGGGATCCGCGCACTGGCCCGGGCCACCGGGAACTGGCCGCTGGACGACTGGTTCACCGCCCGCGGGGTCCCCGCGGAGCTGCTCGCCGCGCACCCCTGGAACCACCGCTCCGCGCCGACCTCCCTCGCCGAGAACATCGACGGGACCCCCGAGGACGACGACCTCAACTACCCGCTGCTGAACCTGCTCCTGCTCCAGCGCCACGGCAAGGGCTTCACCACCGCGGACGTCGCCCGGCTCTGGCTCGACGAGCTGCCGGCCGGGCGCACCTTCACCGCCGAGCGGGTCGCGTACCGCAACCTCCTGCTCGGCCTGGAGCCGCCCGCAACCGCCACCCGCCACAACCCGTTCCGCGAGTGGATCGGCGCCCTCATCCGCGCCGACGTCCACGGCTGGACCCACCCCGGCGATCCGGTGGCCGCCGCGGCCCAGGCCCACCGGGACGCGGTCCTCACCCACACCGGCAACGGCGTCTACGCCGCCCTGTTCGTCGCCGCCGCCACCGCCGCCGCGGCCGCCCCGGGGGCCGACGCGCACGGCGCGCTCGCCGCCGGGCTGGCCGTCGTACCGCCGCGCTCCCGGCTCGCCGAGGCGGTCGGGTTCGCCCTGCGGGCCGCGCACGAACACCCCCGCTTCGACGACGTGGTCGACCGGCTGCACGAGCGCTACGGCCACTACCACTGGGTGCACGCCGTCCCCAACACCGCGCTGATCGCGGCCGCCCTCACCCACGCCGACGGCGACTTCACCGGCTCCATCTGCCGCGCCGTGTCCGGCGGTTGGGACACCGACTCCAACGGCGCGACCGCGGGCGCGCTCGCCGGACTGCTCGCCGGATCGCCCGACCGCCTCCCGCACCGCTGGACCGCCCCGCTGAAGAACCGGCTCGCGACCAGCGTCCCCGGATTCGACGGCATCGGCTTCGACACCCTCGCCCACCTCACCGCACAGGAGGCAGCACGCTCATGACGGCCATCGCCGTGCTCGGCAGCACCAACATGGACCTCGTCGCCTACGTCCCCAAGGCCCCCCGCCTCGGGGAGACCGTCACCGGCCGCGAGTTCCGCACCGTCCCCGGCGGGAAGGGCGCCAACCAGGCCGTCGCCGCCGCCCGCAGCGGCGGGGAGGTCACGATGATCGGGGCGGTCGGCGCGGATCCCTTCGGGGTACGGCTGCGCTCCGCGCTCTCGGCCGCCGGGGTGGAGACGGCGGCGCTGCGCACCGTCGAGGGCGCCAGCGGCACCGCGCACATCACCGTGGACGACGAGGGCGCCAACTCGATCATCGTGATCCCGGGCGCCAACGCCGGGGTCACCGGCCTGGAGGCCGGCGACGAGGCCCGGATCGCCGCCTGCGACTCCCTCCTGCTCCAGCTCGAACTGCCGCTGAGCGCCGTCCTGGCGGGCGCCCGCGCCGCCCGCGCGCACGGCGTGCGTACGGTCCTCACGCCCGCCCCCGCCCAATCGCTGCCCGTCGAACTCCTCGCCGCCGTCGATCTGTTGGTGCCCAACGAGCACGAGGCGGCGGCGCTCACCGGGCTGACCGACCCGCGGCTGGCGGCGGACGCCCTGCTGCACGACGTACCGGAAGTGGTCATCACCCTGGGCGCGGTCGGGGCCCTGCACGCGGCGCGCGGGCAGGCTCCGTACACCGTGCCCGCGCCCCGGGTCCGGCCCGTGGACACCACCGCGGCCGGGGACACCTTCGTCGGCGCGCTCGCCGTGGCGCTCGGCGAGGGGCGCACCATGCGTGCGGCCCTGGCCTGGGCCTCGGCGGCGGCGGCGCTGTCGGTGCAGCGGGCCGGCGCCCAGGACTCGATGCCCTCGCGCGCCGAGACGGACGCCTTCGCGGGCACCGGACCCCGGCCGTGACCGCCCCCGCCCCCGCGGCGGCCACCGGCGCCGCCCCCGGCCCGCTCGCCGGGCTGCGCGTCCTCGACCTGGCCACCCTCTTCGCCGGACCGCTGGCCGCGACCATGCTCGGCGACTTCGGCGCCGACGTGCTCAAGGTCGAGCATCCCCGGCGCCCCGATCCGTCGCGCGGCCACGGTCCCGCCAAGGACGGCATCGGCCTGTGGTGGAAGCTACTGGGCCGCAACAAGCGGACCATGACCCTCGACCTGTCCACGCCCGGCGGCCGCGAGGTGCTGCTGCGGCTCGCCGCCGGGTCCGACGTGATCATCGAGAACTTCCGTCCCGGCACCCTGGAGAAGTGGGGGCTGGGCTGGGCGGAGCTGTCCGCCGCCAACCCCCGGCTGGTGCTGACCCGGGTGACCGGCTTCGGCCAGTTCGGCCCCTACGCCCACCGCCCGGGCTTCGGCACCCTCGCCGAGGCCATGAGCGGGTTCGCCGCGATGACCGGGGAGCCCGACGGGCCGCCGACCCTGCCCCCCTTCGGGCTGGCGGACTCGATCGCCGCGCTGGCCACCGCGTACGCCGTCATGGCCGCGCTCGCGGGGCGCGACCGCACCGGCGCGGGGCAGGTCGTGGATCTGGCCATCATCGAGCCGATCCTGACCGTCCTCGGCCCGCACCCCCTCTGGTACGACCAGCTCGGCTACGTGCAGCCCCGCACCGGCAACCGGTCCACGAACAACGCCCCGCGCAACACCTACCGCAGCGCGGACGGCCGCTGGCTCGCCGTCTCCACCTCGGC
Organism: Streptomyces sp. NPDC059917; assembly: GCF_042730635.1. NCBI lineage: Bacteria > Bacillati > Actinomycetota > Actinomycetes > Kitasatosporales > Streptomycetaceae > Streptomyces > Streptomyces sp. NPDC059917. Next base: position 3,669 of record NZ_JBHWLC010000070.1, on the reverse strand, counting down.
CCAGTCGATCGCGGAGCGGGTGGTGCGACTGGTCGGCCGACCGGAGCTGATCGACGAGCCGTGGTTCACGACGGGCTCGGGGCGGGCCGCGCACGCGGCCGTCCTGGACGAGGCGGTCGGCGGGTGGATCGCCCGGCACAAGGCGGACGAGGTGGTCGCGGCCTTCGAGGAGGCACAGGCGGCGGTCGCACCGGTCTACGACGTGCGCGACGTGCTGGCCGATCCGCAGTACGCGGCCCTGGACACGGTCACCGAGGTCGACGACCCGGACCTCGGCCCGCTGCGGATGCAGAACGTCCTCTTCCGGCTGTCCGAGACGCCGGGCGCCATCCGCTGGGCGGGCCGCGCGCACGGCGCGGACACCGAGGCGGTGCTGGCCGAACTGGGATTGTCCGGAGCGGAGATCGACGTCCTGCGGACCGAGGGAGCGCTGTGATCCTGACCTGGCTGTACGTACCCGGGGACCGGCCGGAGGTCGTCGCGAAGGCGCTCGGCTGCGGCGCGGACGCGGTGATCGTGGACCTGGAGGACGCGGTACCGGTCTCCCGCAAGGAGTACGCCCGCGCGGCCACGGCGGAGCTGCTCCAGCACCGGCCCCCGACTCCGGTGTACGTCCGGGTGAACGCCCTGGACACGCCCTGGGCGCTGGCGGACCTGGCCGCGCTGTCCGGGCTGCACGGCCTCTCGGGGCTGCGGCTGCCCAAGATCACGGCGCCGGAACAGATCGCCACGGTCGCGGACCGGACCGGCGGGGTGGCCCTGTACGCGCTGCTGGAGTCGGCGCTGGGCGTGGAGCGCGCGTACGAGATCGCCCGCGCCCACCCGGCGCTGCGCGGGCTCTCCCTCGGCGAGTCGGACCTGCGGGCGGACCTCGGCGTGAGCGCGGACGCGGGGCTCGACTGGCCGCGCTCCCGGGTGGTCGTGGCGGCCCGGGCGGCCGGTCTGGCGCCCCCGCCGCAGTCCGTCTTCCCGGACATCCGCGACCTGGAGGCACTGGCCGAGTCCTGCGTCCGGGGCCGCGCGCTCGGGTTCCTGGGCCGGGCCGCGATCCACCCGCGGCAGCTCCCGGTGATCGAGCGGGCCTACCTGCCGGGGCCCGCCGAGATCGCCGCGGCCGAGCAGGTCGTCGCGGCGGCGCGCCGCACCCCGGGCGCCCAGGCCCTGCCCGACGGCCGGTTCGTGGATCCGGCGGTCCTGGCGGGCGCGGAGCAGGTCATGGCCCTCTCCCGACGGGAGCCCCGGGTGCTGTCGTGACGCACGCGTGCTCCGCCGGATCGGATCCGGCGGAGCACGGTGTGAAGCGGTGACGCGGTGACGCTGCGCGCGGGTCAGAGCTTCTTGGCCTCGGGCTTCTCGTCCGCCGGCTCCTCGTCCGCGGCGGCCGCATCGGCCTTCTTCGGCTTCACGGCCTTCACGGGCTTCTCTGACTTCTCGGCCTTGTCGGCCTTGTCGGAGGTCGCGGACTTCTGGTCGGCCGGAGCACCGGCCGCGTCCTTGCCCTCCGGGGTGCTGCGGACCGGCTCGACGATCTCCTCGCGGCCCGGCCGCAGCCGCGCCGACAGGATCAGGTAGGCCACGGCGGCCACGAAGACCACGATGGCCGTCCACACGTTGAGCCGCAGGCCCAGCACGTGGTGCGCCTCGTCGACCCGCATGTACTCGATCCAGCTGCGCCCGACGCAGTAGGCGGCGACGTAGAGCGCGAACGCCCGGCCGTGGCCCAGCTTGAAGCGGCGGTCGGCCCAGATCACCAGGGCCGCGACGCCGAGGCACCACAGCGACTCGTACAGGAAGGTCGGGTGGTAGGTGCCCGCGACCCGGTTCGGGCCGTCGCTGATCTCCAGCGCCCACGGCACGTCGGTGGCGCGGCCGTACAGCTCCTGGTTGAACCAGTTGCCCCAGCGGCCGAAGGCCTGGGCCACCGCGATGCCCGGAGCCAGCGCGTCCGCCCAGGCGGGCAGCGGGATGCCGCGCAGGCGACAACCGATCCAGGCACCGACCGCGCCCAGCGCGATCGCACCCCAGATGCCGAGGCCGCCCTCCCAGATCTTGAAGGCGTCGACCCAGTTGCGGCCCTCGCCGAAGTAGAGCTGGTAGTCGGTGATCACGTGGTAGAGGCGTCCGCCGACCAGGCCGAACGGAACCGCCCACACGGCGATGTCCGCCACCGTGCCCGGCTGGCCACCGCGCGCGACCCAGCGCTTGTTGCCGAGCCAGACGGCGACGAAGACGCCGATGATGATGCAGAACGCGTAGCCGCGCAGCGGGATCGGTCCGAGATGGACCACACCGGTCGACGGGCTGGGAATGTAAGCAAGTTCCATGGCAACCCAGACGCTACCTTGCCGGGCGGTGGGCACCGCAACCCGCCCGGCAAGCTGGCGTCAAATCGACACCTGCCGATCATCCGGCGGGCACGGACCCGAGGCCGCCGGATCAGTCCCCGTCGACCGCCGAACTGCCCGAAGAACTGCCCGCCGCCGTGCCCGACGAACTGCCCGCCGACGTGCCCGCCGACGTGCCCGAGGAGCTACGGGCGGAGCTGCCCGCCGAGCTGCGGGCCGAGGGCCGACCCGATGCCGATGCCGACGGGCGCGCCGATGCCTGCGGCGACCCCTCGGGCGACGACTGCGCGGGGGCTCCGGCGCCGGCCGCCGCCGTGACCTTCGCCTTCAACTTCTCCGGGGTGAGCGGGTTGGCCTGGTCCGCGAAGATGTCCTTGCCGTCGAGCAGGATCGTGGGCGTGCCGCGGAACTTCTGCGCCTTGAAGGCGTCGTAGGACTTGGCGACCCAGCTGTTGTGGGTCGCGCCCTCGACGCACTGGCGGAAGGCGGGGGTGTCCAGGCCGTCCACCTTGCCGGCCAGCTCGATCAGCCGGGCGTTCTTGCCGTAGGCGTCGTCGACCTCCTTCGGCTGGTTCTCGAAGAGGACGTCGTGGTACGCCGGGAACTTCCCGACGTCCTGCGCGCAGGCCGCGGCATTGGCCGCCTTCAAGGAGCCGCTGCCGCTCATGTTGCCGTCGATCAGCGTCACCAGGTGGTACTCGACCTTGAGCTGTCCCTTCGCGACCAGGTCGTGGACGGTGGCGCGGTAGGCGTCCTCGAAGGACTTGCAGGCCGGGCAGCGGAAGTCCTCCCAGATCGTCAGGGTCGACTTCGCGGAGTCCTTGCCGTTCTGGATCGCGAGGGCGTCCTTGCCCGAGGCTCCCGAGGGGGCCACGACCGGACCGGCCTTGTCCTTGTCCGCGCCGCTCTTGCCCGCATTGGCCGCGAGCAGTCCGACTACGGCCGCGAGGCCCAGTACGCCGACGACCGCGGCGGACACCACCAGGGTCCGGCGGCGCTTGTCCTTGCTCTTCTGCCGCTCGCGCTCCACCAGGAGTCGCTCGCGGGCCGTTCTCTTCGCATCGCGGTTCGCACCGTCGTTCTTGTCACTCACGCCCCGCCAAACGAAGCGGGGAGGCACTCTCGTGCCTCCCCGCTCCCACATCCACCCGAACGGGCTACAGAACCCCGTTCGCGATCGGCCGCGCCTAGCTCCTGCGTACGCCTTCCGCAAGCTCGGCCGCCAGGGACTGCACGGCCGCGAGGCCGGTCGGGAGGTCCGGGGCGTCCAGGAGGAGCTTGACGAAGGCCGAGCCGACGATCACGCCGTCCGCGAAGACCGCGA
>NZ_JBHWLC010000069.1:26975-42757 GCF_042730635.1 Streptomyces sp. NPDC059917 | reverse complement strand
CCGCTGGCCCTGGCGGCCGGCCCCGCCGCCGCGACCGGCGCGCCCGCGGCGCCCGCGCCGACCGCCGGGCTCCCGGGCGTGGTCAAGCCGCTGCCGCCCGAGCTGTTCACCTTGCGCGGCACCAACGCCGAGACGAAGTTCGCCGCCCTGCGCGGCACCGGGCAGCTCACGCCGGTCGACCGCTTCTTCGTCCGCAACCACACCGCCACCCCGCGTGTCGACGCCGACACCTGGAAGCTGAAGGTCTGGGGCAGCGGGCTGCACGGCGCGCCCGTGGAGTTCTCCTACGACCGGCTGCGGGCACTGCCCGCCGTCGAGCGGACCCTGTTCGTCGAGTGCGCGGGCAACGGCCGCAGCTTCTACACCACCCAGCAGGGCCAGCAGGTCACCGGCACCGCGTGGACGCTGGGCGCGGTCGGCGTGGCGCACTGGCGCGGGGCGCGCCTGTCGGACGTGCTGCGCCGCGCGGGCGTGCGCGCGGACGCGGTCGACGTGCTGCCGCGCGGGCTGGACGACGAGGTCGTGACGAACGGGGTGAACCTGGGACGGGTGCGGCGGCCGCTGCCCGTCTCGAAGGCCCTGGACGACGTCATCCTCGCGTACGAGATGAACGGGCGCCCGCTCCCGCCCGACCACGGCTTCCCCGTGCGCGTCGTGGTCCCGGACTGGATCGGCATCTCCTCGATCAAGTGGGTCGGGGACATCGAGGTCAGTTCCACTCCCCTGTACACGCCGTGGAACACGGACCTGTACCGCCTCTTCGGGCCCGACCAACCGCCGCAGGGCAGCGCCCCGCTGACCCGGCAGACCCTCAAGAGCGCCTTCGAGCTGGAGCTGGGCGCCACGGTGCCCGTGCACCGGACGCGGTTGCTGACCGGCCGTTCGTGGTCGGGCGCGGCGCCCGTGCGGCGCGTGGAGGTCAGCACCGACGGCGGTCACCACTGGCAGCGGGCCCGGCTGCACGATGCGCCGCGCCGGGGCAACTGGGTCCGCTGGTCGCTGCCGTGGACCCCGCGCGCCACGGGTACGACCGCGCTCCTGGCCCGGGCCACCGACGCGACCGGTCGCACGCAGCCGGAGACCACCGTGCACAACACCCAGGGCTACCTCTTCGACGCGGTCGTCCGGCACCCCGTCACCGTGGTCTGAACCTTTTGCCCGCGCAACCCTTGACGCCCCGTATAAGGAGGAAATAATGACTCGGCCGACATGATCGGCTGAGTACACCAGGGGTGGGGAAATGCAGGTCAGTGAGGAATCGGCCGAAGACGTGCGCGGACGCGCACAGGAACTCGTACAGCTCGGGCGGCTGGGGGAAGCGCGCGAGGTTGCAAAGGCGTTCCTCGATGCGGGCGGGTCGGACCCGGGCGTCCTCCTGGTCCTCGGCGAGGCGCATGCCGCCGAGGACGACGACGACCACGACGATCGCGCGGAGCGGGCGTACCAACGGGGGCTGGAGGCCTTTCCCGACGACCTCGATCTCCTGACCGCCTATGCCCGGCTCTGCCTGACCAGCGACGTCGTCGACCGGCCCCGGCGGGTCGACAAGGGGCCCGAGCTCGCCGCCCGCGTGCGGGAGCTGGCGCCCGGTTCGGCCCAGGCCCGTTCGCTGGCCGCGGCCCCGGGCGGCGCCGCCCGGGAGCGGCTCCCGAAGGGCCCGTCGTCGTACCGCGTGCAGACCCACGACCTGAAGTGGGCGCTGGGACGCGCCACCGACCGGGCCGCGGTGATCGCGGCGTCCCGGGCCGCCGCCGCGGCGCATCCGAACGACGTGCGCCGACAGGTGCAGGCGCACACGCTCACCGCGTTCGAACGCCCGGCCGCGGCGCGGCTCCTGCCGATCGTGTTGCGCCCCGGGGTCCACCACCTCGTCCGGGCCCTCTGCCTGACCGCGCTGCTCGTCGGCCGGGTGTGGACGGGGAACTCCGTGCTCTCCGTCGGCCTCTGCCTCCTGGGCGCGCTCGTCGTCGACCTCCCCCGGCTGGCGGTGCACCGAGTACTGCGCCGGGCACGGCGCGCCGCGGGTCCGTGGCCCCGCGGCGACTTCGCCCCGGGCCTGGCGACCGGCGCGGTCTCCGAGAGCGGGTTGCCGCCGGTCCCGGCGTACACCCTGCGCGAGCGCGGGGCCGTCCGGGGACCGCTCGCCCTGGTCCTCCTCGTGGCGGTGGCCACCGTGGCGTGGTCGTGGCACCTCGCCCTGGCGTACCCGCGCTATGAGGTCTCGGCGCCGACCACGCTGTCGGGCGTGGGTCTGACGACCGAGGGACCGCTCGCCGAATTCGCCCGCGCCCTCCCGTCGGTGGGCATGCCCGGGGAGTCGTTCGCCTTCGCCTACGGCGGCATGAACCAAGGCGACGAGGGGATCGTCGTCACGGGCAGCGCCGGCGATTTCCACGGACTCGCCGACGCGGACTTCGTCGACCTCCCCCGCCTCCTGCTCGCGGGCTCGGCGGACGTGCGCGTCGGCGAGGTCTGGCGACCCGACCCCGGTGTCCTGGGCGGTTGGATGCAGTGCTTCACCGCCGAGGCCAAGGACGGCGCCTGGCAGCAGTGCTCATGGGCCGACAGGGGCAGCGCCGGCCACGTGGCCTTCCGGGGGTTTCCGCCGGACCAGGACCGACTGAGCAATCTGGCCCGCACCGCGCGCGAGGCCGTCCTCCACCCCCGCGAGGGCTGACGCGTCCACCCGGCGCTCCGCCCGAACGGCCCGAACGGCCCCGGCCGACCGGCGCGCCACGTCGTGTGACGCGTGCCGGTCGAACGGGGCCGTTCGGGTCGTGGGGTGGTCCGGGCGGTGCCGCGGCTAGTGGGCCGCGACCGCCGCCTTACCGCCGACCTGCGGGTTCTCCTTGAGCCAGGCGCGCACGGCGTCCTGCTCCTTGCCCTTGCCGGACTCCTGGATCTTCGCCTCCAGGCCGGTGAGCTGCTTCTCCGTCAGCTTGAAGTCGCGCAGCCAGGAGGTCACCTCGGGCTCGTCCGTGGCGAAGCCCTTGCGGGCGAGGCTGTGGATGCCGTCGCCCTTGCCCCAGATGCCCTTGGGGTCCGCGAGCTTGGTCAGGTCGTAGGAGGCGTAGGCCCAGTGCGGCGACCAGAGCATGACCGCGACGGGTTCCTTCTTGTCGTAGGCCCGCTTGAGTTCCGCGAGCATGCCCGGGGTGGAACCGTCGACGACCTTGTACTCGCCGTCGAGACCGTACTCCTTGAGCACCTTGCTCTTGAGCAGCCCCATCGCGCCCGCGCTCGGCTCGATGCCGATGATGCGGCCCTTGAACTCGGCCGACTTGCCCTTGAGGTCCGCGAGGGACTTGACGTCCTTCACGTAGGAGGGGACCGACAGCTCCAGGGAGGTCGGCCCGTACCAGGAGCCCAGGTCGTCGAGCTTGTTCCCGTACTTCTCCCAGTACTCGGCCTGGGTGACCGGCAGCCAGCCGTCGGTCTGGAAGTCGACCTGGCCGCCCGCGAGGCCGGTGAAGAGCGCGCCCAGTTCGAGCTGGCGCGCCTCCACCTGGAAGCCGCGCCGTTCCAGGAGCTCCTTCCACAGGAAGGTGGAGGCGATGCCCTCGTCCCACGGGATGTACCCGATGCTGATCTTGCGGCCCTTGCCGATGTCGTCGGCCGCGGCGACCGTGGTCTGCCCGGGACCGCCGAAGGCGTTCAAACCGCCCGCGACCAGGGCAAGGACCACCGCGCCGGTGATGGCGTACGCGGGCTGCGGACGGTGGTTCCACACCTTCTTCGGGCCGCTCGCCAGGGCGAGGGCCTTCGCGAGGGTGCGGCGGCCGAGCGGCGAGACCTGTCGGCCGAGCGCGCCGGTCATCCGGTCCAGGTACATGGCGAGGATGACGATGGAGATGCCCGCCTCGAAACCGAGGCCGATGTCGATGTTGCCGATGGCGCGGTAGACCGCGCCGCCGAGGCCGCCGCCGCCGACCATGCCCGCGATCACGACCATCGACAGGCTCAGCATGATCACCTGGTTGATGCCGGCCATGATCGTGGGCAGGGCGAGCGGGAGCTGGACCTTGACCAGCGTGTTGCGGGGAGTGGTGCCGAAGGCGTCGGCGGCCTCCACGAGCTCGCCGTCGACCTGGCGGATGCCGAGTTCGGTCATCCGTACGCCGGGCGGCAGGGAGAAGACGATGGTGGCGATGATGCCGGGGACCACGCCCACGCCGAAGAAGATGATGCCGGGGATCAGGTAGACCATGGCGGGCATGGTCTGCATGAAGTCCAGCACCGGACGCAGGACGCCGCTCACGCGCGTGGAGCGCGAGGCCCAGATGCCCAGCGGGACCGCGATGACGAGGGTCACCAGGGTCGCGACGAGCACCAGGGACAGCGTGGACATCGCTTCGTCCCACAGCTGGACGGAGTCGATGAGGGCGAAGCCCGCGAAGGCGAGCAGCGCGGCGAGCAGGCCGCGCAGCCACCAGGCGGCGACGGCGAGGATGCCCGCGAAGAGCAGCGGGTGCGGGAAGGACAGCACGGCGTCGAAGCCGTCGTACAGGCCCGTGACGACCGCGCTGATCGCGTCGAACAGCCAGGAGAGGTGGCTCTGGAGGAAGTCGACCGCGTGGTCGACCCACACGCCGAGGTGGAGGCGGGGCATCAGACGGACACCTCCTTCTTGCGGTCCGGGTGCTGGCGCGGCACGGCGGCGCGGTCGCAGCGCAGCGGCGCGCGGTGCTCGTCGCCGATGAAGGCGACCAGTCGGGACTGCGGTACGCGGCCCAGCACGACGCCGTCGGCGTCCGTGACGGCGACGGGGTGCGGCACCCGGGCGCTGACCGCGCACAGCTCGGCGAGGGGGGTGTCGGCGCTGACGGTGGGGCAGTCGCAGGCGCGGTCCTCGGCGCCGTCGATGCCGTCGGAGCGGCCGGGGTCGGTCATCACGGCGTCGGCCGTGAGCACGCGGGAGCGGTCCACGTCCTGGATGAAGGAGGCGACGTAGTCGTCGGCGGGCCGCATGAGGATGTCCTCCGCGGTGCCGAGCTGGACGATCCGCCCGTTGCGCATCACGGCTATGGAGTCGCCGAGGCGCATCGCTTCGTTCAGGTCGTGGGTGATGAAGACGATGGTCTTCTTCAGCCGGTGCTGGATCTCCAGGAGCTGGTCCTGCATGTCGCGCCGGATCAGCGGGTCGAGCGCGCTGAAGGACTCGTCCATCAGCAGCAGGTCGGCGTCGGTGGCCAGGGCGCGGGCGAGGCCGACGCGCTGCTGCATGCCGCCGGAGAGTTCGTCGGGCCAGGAGCGCTCCCAGCCCGCCAGGCCGCACAGCTCCAGGGCCTCGGTGGCCCGGCGCTCGCGCTCGGCCCGGGGCACGCCCTGGACTTCGAGGCCGTAGGCGGCGTTCTCCAGCACGTCGCGGTGCGGGAACAGCGCGAAGTGCTGGAAGACCATGCTGATCTTCGTGGAGCGTACGTGGCGCAGCTCACCCGGGCTGAGCGCCGTGAGGTCCTGGCCGTCGTAGAGGACGCGCCCGGCGGTCGGTTCGAGCAGCCCGTTCAGCATGCGCAGCAGCGTGGACTTTCCGGAACCGGAGAGGCCCATGACGACGAAGATCTGGCCCGGCTCGACACTGAAGGAGGCGTCGATCACCGCTGCCGTCGTACCGTCGGCGCGCAGGTCGTCGCGGTCGGCGCCGCCCTCCAGGGAGCGCACCGCTTCCTCGGGTCGTCTTCCGAACACTTTGTAGACGTGCTCGGTCTGGAGCCTGGACACATGTACCTCGCGGGTCGTAGTGAGCACGGCGTGCCGGTCCGAAGACCGGCGGCCGTGGAGCGATGCGGGATCCGCCCGCGTCGTCCCGGTCCGACGGACGGCACCGGACCGGGGTTCGCTCAAGAGGCGCAAATGCCCCATCCATGAATGAACAAACGCAAAGGTGATCCAGTTCACGTTTGAGGCGCACGGGGCCCGTCGCGCGTCAGGAGCCCGGCGCCGGGTACACGGGCGCCATGACACGCACCAGGAAGTGGAGTTGGGGCGCGCAGCCCTCGGACGGACCCCACGGGGGGCCGAAAGTACGATCGTTCGGGCATCTCATCATGCGGACAGTCCTGATGCTGCTGGCCTTTGCCGCGCTGCTCGCGTTCAGCGTGCTGCTCGCCCGCCTCACCTTGGAGCCCTCGGCCGCGTCGGAGGGCCTCATCCACAGCAATCTGCGGCCCGGCAGCTCGATCCGCGCGTACATCGACCGGGGCACCGTGCGGGAGGCGGCCCGCCAGCTCGGCGGGAACCTCCTCCTCGGCGTCCCCTTCGGCGTGCTGCTGCCGGTGCTGCTGCCCCGGGCCCGGGGCGCGGTGCGCGTGGTGGTGGCCACGGCGGCCGTGATGACCCTGGTGGAACTGGTGCAGGGCGCCCTCGTCACCGGGAGGACCTTCGACATCGACGACGTGATCCTCAACACGTCCGGTGCGCTGCTCGGCTACCTGCTGCTCGGGCGGCGGCTCGGCCGGGTGGTCCATCCGCGGCGGCGGCACTGGTGGCACCGGTGGTACCCGCGACCGGACGGGTCGGCGGACGCGGCGGCCGGGGCCGACGCGAGGGAGAAGGCGGAGGTCGATGCGATCGAACGGGAACAGGAAAGGAAGGGGGCGGGGGAAGGGGAAGAGGAACGGGCCGCCGCGCGGCCGCTGCGTCGCCACGGTCCGCGCCGGGTCCGGCGGTCCTGACCGGGCGCGGACCGCGGCGAGAGGGGGCGAGGTCAGCGCGGGGCGGCCGCGGGCGGCTCCCCGACCACGAGGACCTCACCCACCCGCTCGGCGACGGCGGCCGCCTCCTCGGGCGGCAGGACGTCGGTGACCAGCACGTCGATCTGGTCGAGGGTGGCGAAGGTGGTGAGTCCGACCGTCGTCCACTTGGTGCGGTCGGCGAGCACCACGGTCCGGCGGGCAGCGCGCAGGAAGGTCCGGTTGGTCTCGGCCTCGGCGAGGTTGGGGGTGGTCAGACCGGTCGCGGTGCCCAGCCCGTGGCAGCCGAGGAAGAGCACGTCCACGTGCAGGGAACGGATGGCCCGGTCGGCCACCGGCCCGACGAGCGCGTCGGAGGGCGTGCGGACGCCACCGGTCAGCAGCACCGTGGCACCGCTCGCACCGCCGCCGAGCCGCGCCGCCTCGAAGACCTCCGCGGTCCGGATCGAATTGGTGACCACGGTCAGGCCCGGGATCTCGGTGAGCTCCCGGGCCAGCGCGTGGGTGGTGGTCCCCGCGGACAGCGCGACGGCCGACCCCGGCGCCACCAGGGCGGCGGCGGCCCGTGCGATCGAGCCCTTCGCGGCCCGTTCCCACCCCGACTTCGCGTCGAATCCGGGTTCGTGGCTGCTGGGTTCACCGCCGAGGACGGCCCCGCCGTGCACCTTCTGGAGCAGGCCGTCGCGGGCGAGGGCGTCCAGGTCACGACGTACGGTCATGTCGGACACGTTCAGGGAACGGGTCAGTTCGTTCACCCGGACCCCGCCCCGGCGGCGCACCTCCTCCAGGATGTGCGCGCGACGCTGATGGGCCAGCAGACTGCCGGGATCGGCCATCCTGCGACTCCTCTCCTCGGGGACGTGCGCCCCGGTCACGGAGAGCATCCTGACGCCCCGCCCGGACGTCAACACATTCCAACAGAACCACGCGGGGCGGGAGTTCGTCCCGGCGCACGCCGTATTGACATGCCCACGAAACGGCAGTGTGATGTGTGCCGTCCCGTTGGGTTCCGTTCGATCCTGGTGATTTCCCCCCACCGAAGGCACAGGGACCACCTCGATCGCCCGTAGGCCGCCGGGGCACATCCGCGCACACGACCTCTCGCCCCCAGGAGCCGTCCGTGCACTCGTCGCCCCCGCCACCCCGATTACGCCGCCCGCTCGCCCGATGGCGCCGCGCCGCCGCGACCCTGACCGCGCTGCCCCTCCTGGTGCCCGCCGCGGGCACCCTCGCACTGGCCGGGGCGGTGGTGGTCACCGCCGCCCCACCGGCCGCCGCGCTCCCCGACGGGCAGGCGCTCACGCCGCCCATGGGCTTCAACAACTGGAACTCCACCCACTGCCGGGCCGAGTTCAACGAGAGCATGGTCAAGGGCATCGCCGACCTGTTCGTCGCCAAGGGACTCAAGGCCGCCGGCTACCAGTACGTCAACCTCGACGACTGCTGGGCACTGGCGAACCGCGACGCCCAGGGCGACCTGGTCGCCGATCCGGTCCGCTTCCCGAACGGCATCAAGGCCCTCGCCGACTACGTCCACGGCAAGGGGCTGAAGTTCGGCGTCTACACCAGCGCCGGGACCAGGACGTGCGACACGGCGGGCTTCCCGGGCGCCCTGGGGCACGAGCAGCGGGACGCGAACCTCTTCGCCTCCTTCGGGGTCGACTACCTCAAGTACGACAACTGCAACAACCAGGGCGTGGACGCCAAGAAGCGGTACACCGCCATGCGCGACGCGCTGCGCAACACCGGGCGGCCCATCGTGTTCTCGCTCTGCGAATGGGGCGAGAACCAACCGTGGAACTGGGCGGCCGACGTCGGCCACCTGTGGCGCACGACGGGTGACATCGGCGACAGCTGGTCCTCGATGATCAACATCGCGCACGCCGACCAGGGTCTCGCGCAGTACGCCGGGCCCGGCCATTGGAACGACCCCGACATGCTGGAGGTCGGCAACGGCGGGATGACCGCAGTCGAGTACCGGACCCACTTCAGCCTCTGGTCGATGATGGCCGCACCGCTCCTGATCGGCAGCGACCTGCGCAAGGCGAGCGCCGAGACCCTCGCGACGCTGTCCAACGCCGACGTCATCGCGCTGGACCAGGACCCGCTCGGCCGCCAGGGGACCGTGGTCTCCGCCGCCGGGGGTCTGGTGGTCATGGTCAAGGAGCTACAGAACGGCGACCGCGCGGTCTCCCTGACCAACGAGAGCGGATCCACCGCCACGGTGTCCACCACCATGGACGCCCTGGGCATCGGCGGCCGTGCGCCGTACGCCCTCAAGGACCTGTGGACCAAGGCCACGTCGACCACCGACGGTCCCGGCCTGAGCGCCTCGGTCCCCCCGCACGCGACCACGGTCTACCGGATCGCCCCCGGCGCGCTCCCGCTCCCGCCCTCGGGCACCTCCGCGCTCTCCGACCTGCACTGGACGGGCGCCACCAACGGTTGGGGCCCGGTGGAACTGGACCGCAGCAACGGGGAGCAGGCGGCCGGTGACGGTCGCACGCTGACCGTGGGCGGGGCGACGTACGCCAAGGGCCTGGGCGTCCACGCGGCGAGCACCGTCACCTACCACCTGGGCGGCCGGTGCGGCGCGCTCACGGTGGACGTGGGCGTCGACGACGAGAAGAGCAGCAACGGCTCGGTGGTCTTCCAGGTCTACCGGGACGCCGTGAAGGTCGCCGACAGCGGTCTGCTCACCACGGCGGACAGCGCCCGCAGACTGACCGCCGATCTCACCGGCGGCCGGACCTTGAAGCTCGTCGTGACCGACGGCGGCAACGGCATCAACTCGGACCACGCGGACTGGGCCGCGCCCCGGCTCACCTGCAACTGACGCACTCGACACGGGAGTCACCGAACATGCAGCCGTCCCGCCCGATCCGTACGGTCCACCGCGCAGCGGCCCTCACCGGCGCCCTCTCGCTCGCCCTCGCCCTGGGGGCCTGCTCCTCCGGGAAACCCTCCGGCGGCACGGGCGGCAAGGCCCCGGCCGACGGCCCGATATCCATCGCCTACCTCCAGAAGCAGGGCGACCAGGAGTACTTCGTCTCCGAGGCCGCGGGCGCCCGGCGCAAGGCCGACGAACTGGGCATCCGACTCAGGGTGGTCAACCTCGGCAACGACGCGTCCAAGACCATCACGGAGGTGAAGTCGGCGGCCGCGCAGAAGGACCGGGGCATCATCATCGTGGTCCCGGAGTCGGCCGTCGGACCGCAGGTCGTCGCCGAGGCGAAGAACGCCGGTATCGCCCTGCTGACTTCGGACGACCAGGTCTGCGCGAACGGTCCGAAGCCCGCCGACTGCGCCGCCGCGGACCTGGTGCCCCGGGTGGGCTTCTCCGGCCTGCAGATGGGCAGCGAGGTCGGCAAGCGCGCCGCCGCCGAGTTCCGCACCGCGGGCTGGAGCCCCGCCGACTCCCGGATCATCTACGCCTGGAAGCAGGACACCACCGTCTGCACCGACCGGGTGAAGGGCGCCAAGGCGGCGTGGAAGGAGGCCGGAGGCCCCGAGGTCCAGGCCGTCGAGGTCGGTACGGACAACACCCCGGCCGGTGCGCAGGCGAAGGTCGAGGCCACCGTGACCGCCAACCAGAGCGTCCGCCACTGGGTGGTCATGGGGTGCAACGACGAGAACGTCGCGGGCGGGGTCAAGGGCCTGGCCAACGCCGGGGTCAAGGGCGCGGACGTCATCGGCATCGGCCTCGGCGCCTACCTGGCCTGCAAGGACTGGCAGGCGGGCGCCGACAGCGGCATGAGGGCCGCGCTCTACATCCCCGGCGACGAGGTCGGGAAGCTGGCCGTCCAGGCGATGTACGACAAGCTCAAGAGCGGCAAGGAGTTCGCCCCGGAGTCCTTCGCCCCGACCCGGATGGTGGACGCGACCAACTGGAAGGACGCCGGCTTCGCATGCAAGTGACGGGGAGGGATGAGGTCGCGAACGGGCCCGGACCGGCGGGCGGCTTGGGCGTGCGCGAGGTCGTCAAGAGCTACGGCGGGGTACGGGCCCTGCTCGGGGTGAGCCTCGACTTCCCGGCGGGCTCCGTGACCGCGCTCATGGGCGAGAACGGAGCGGGCAAGTCGACCCTGCTCAAGATCATCTGCGGTGACCAGGGCGCCGACTCCGGCGCCGTACGGCTCGACGGCGTCCCCTTGCGCCTGCACTCCCCCGCCGACGCCCGGGCGGCCGGGATCCGGCTCATCCCGCAGGAGCCGGAGATCGTCGCGCACCTCAGCGTCGCGGAGAACGTCTACCTCGGCGCCCTGCCGACCCGCGCCGGGCGCCGTTTCGACCGGCCCGGCCTGCGCCGGCGCCTCGAAGCCGATCTGCGGCGGATCGGCTTCGCCGAGGTGCTCGACGCCGACACCCTCGGCATCGATCTCACCCCGGCCCAGCGCCAGTTGGTGGAGATCCTGCGGGCCCTGACCGGCGAGGCGAAGGTCATCGCCTTCGACGAACCGACCTCCTCCCTGTCGGAGCACGAGGTGGCCGCCCTGTTCGCGCTCATCCGACGGCTGCGCGCGGACGGCCTGGCCGTGGTGTACGTCTCCCACCGGATGCGGGAGATCTTCCAACTGGCCGACCGGGTCGCCGTGTTGCGCGACGGCGCGCTGGTCGGCGTACGGGACGCGGCGGACACGGACGAGGGCGAGATCGTACGGATGATGGTCGGCCGGAAGCTGTCCGCCCTCTTCGACCGCACGCACGCGGCCACCGACCGGGTCGTCCTCGACGTCCGGGACGTGCACACCGACGACGTGCACGGGATCGACCTGCGGATCCGGGCCGGGGAGGTGGTGGCGCTCGCGGGGCTCGTCGGCGCCGGACGCTCCGAACTGGCCCGGGCCCTCGTCGGCGACCTCCCCCTGCGCGGCGGCACGGTCAGCATCGACGGTCGCGCCCTGCGGCTGCGGCGCCCCTCCGACGCGGTGCGCGCCGGGATCGGGCTCGCGCCCGAGGAACGCAAGGCGCAGGCGCTCTTCATGGACCGCTCCGTGCGGGACAACACCACGCTGGCCGTGTTGGGCCCGCTCAGCCGCCTGAGGTTCGTCCGCCGGGGTGCCGAGCGGCGGCTCGCCCTGGAGTTCACCGACCGGCTGCGGGTGCGCACGCCGTCCATCGAGCACCCGGTGCGCGAGCTCTCCGGCGGCAACCAGCAGAAGGTGGTGCTCGCCCGCTGGCTGGCGCGTCGGCCGAAGGTGCTGGTCCTCGACGAGCCGACCCGCGGGATCGACGTCGGCGCCAAGGCCGAGATCTACCGGATCATCGCCGACCTCGCGCGGGCGGGTGTCGCCCTCCTGGTCATCTCCTCGGAACTGCCGGAGGTCCTGGGCCTGGCGGATCGGGTGGTGGTCATGCAGGACGGCCGGATCACGGGTGAGTTGAGCCGGGCCGAGGCCACCGAGGAGCGGGTCCTCGCGCTCGCCATGGCCGACGACCTGACCCCGGCCGCGGCCCCGGCCGCAGCCGCGGGGTACGGCACGCACGGCGCCGAGCACGATCGTACGGACGACAGCGAGGGACGGACATGACGACGAGGACGGCGCCCCCGAAGGAACCCAGCGGCTCCGGGACCGGGACCGGGCGGGAACGGGACCTGCCCACCACACGGCCGCCGACCCGCGCGGCGGCCTGGCTCCGCGCGGTCGGCGGCCAGAACGTCGGCCTCATCGGCGGCCTGGTGCTGGTCACGGCCCTCTTCGGGTCACTCAACCCCGCCTACCTCACCTGGGCCAACATCAAGGTGATCGGTGACGCGGTCACCATCTCGGGGCTGCTGGCCCTGGTGCAGACGGTGGTCATCATCTGCGGCGCCCTCGACATCTCCGTCGGGTCCCAGGTCGGCGTCGCCTCCGTCGTCTCCGCCATGGTGTTCACCTCGACCGGCTCCAACGCCCTGCTCGGCATCGCCGCGGCGCTCGGCGTCGGCCTGCTCGCCGGTCTGGTCAACGGCGCCGTGATCGTCTACGGGCGGATCAACCCGGTGATCGCGACCCTGGCCACGCTGGCCGTGTACAAGGGGGTCGCCCAACTGCTGTCCAAGGGCGCGGCGCAGGGCTACGTCAGCAACGACGACGTCTTCGTCTTCCTCGCGAACGGGTCGGTCCTCGGCGTACCCGTACTGCTGTGGGTGCTGGCCCTGGTGACCGTGTGCATCCACCTGCTGCTCGGGTACACGGACATCGGCCGCAACGTCTACGCGATCGGCGGCAACGACACGGCGGCCCGACTGGCCGGGATCCACATCAACAAGTACCTGATCGCGGTCTACGGCCTGGCGGGCGTGGTGGCCGCGGTCGCGGGCGTGCTGCTGACCGCCCGCACCGGCTTCGGCCACCCGGTCTCGGGCAGCGAGGGCCTGGAGCTCAAGGCGATCACGGCGGCCGCCCTGGGCGGCTGCCTGCTGACCGGCGGCCGCGGCGGCGTCGGCGGCACCCTGCTGGCGATCACCCTGCTGGGCGCCCTGGACAACGGCCTGACCGTCGAGGGCGTCAACCCCTTCTGGCAGAACGTGGCCCAGGGCACCCTCCTGGTCGCGGCCGTGGTCATCCAAAAGCGCCGCACCCACGAACGCGCGGTGGGCCTGCCGACGTAGGAAGCCGACCACGAAACGGATCCGCCCGGCCCCCGGCCCGGCCCGGCTGAGAGGGTGGGCCCATGAACGATGCGCACGCGACGCCGCTGCCGCCGGGGCGGGCGGAGGTGGCCGCCCGATGGCAGGCCCTGGCCCGGGGCGAGGTGACCCGTGAAGCCGTGCACGCGTGGGCGGTTCCCTGGGTGGAGGGCGAAGGGGCACTCGTCGACTTCGAGGACCCCTTGGTCCTCACGGCCCTGCAGTACCTGCACGGATTCGACCTCTGCCGGGATCCGGGTGCGCCCGGAGTCCTCCGGCACGGCACGACGGGTGAGGGCGAGTGGTACCGCTCGCCCGATGACGTGGCCGCCGCGCTCACCCGGTGGCGGGCGAACTGCGCCCTCCACGACGAGGATCCGGCGGGCTGGATCCGAGCGGTGCGCGAGCGGGCGCGAGCGGCGGTCCGGGCGGAGGAAGAGGAGCGCGGGCGGGACACGCCGTCCGTCGTGGCACGTACGAGGGTCCACGGGGTGCTCCTGCCCGCGCAGTTGACGTCATTGCTCGGTCAGGGCCGGTGGCGGCACCCCGGGGACGCCGCGATGGCGAGGTCGATCCCGTGGTTCGAGGATCCGCTGGACTTCCTCACGAGCACGGAGCAGATGGCGAGGGAGTCCCGGTCCATGGACCGCTTCGCGGCCGACGCGTCCTCCTCCGCGCTGTTCCGCGAGGTGCGGGGCAGCGACCGGTCGGACGCGGTCGAACTGCCGTGGCTGGACGTCGAGCAGGCCGTCCTCGTCGCCGTCAACCGCCGGGCCGGGGACGACGTGGCCCTGGCACTCGACTACCGCACGGATCCCGCCGATCCGCGCGTGGTGGGCAGCGACTTCTGGACCGACCCCCGCCGATGCGAGTGGCGCCAGGTCGCGCCCACCTTCTCGGCCTTCGTCCACGCGCTGGGCCTGTGACGCGCCCGTCATGACGCGCTGGCGACCGGGCGCGCCACGCGCACGCCCGGTCGGCCCCACCACCGTGCGCGGACCGGATCGGCCGACTGACGTCGGCGGCTCGATCCGGTCCTCCAGCACATCCTGCGATCGCGCGCCGGACGGTCAGATCGTCCACACCTGGTCGATGTACTGGGAGTTGCAGTCGGCCTGCCGGACGGCCGCGCCGTTCTCCTGGGTCTGCCAGGGCACGTACAGGCACCGTCCGCTGAATCCGTTGCGGACCTGGTAGCGGCCGCCGCCCACGGGG
The DNA here is from genome assembly GCF_042730635.1 of Streptomyces sp. NPDC059917. NCBI lineage: Bacteria > Bacillati > Actinomycetota > Actinomycetes > Kitasatosporales > Streptomycetaceae > Streptomyces > Streptomyces sp. NPDC059917. Next base: position 28,237 of record NZ_JBHWLC010000069.1, on the reverse strand, counting down.
GTGATCCTCCAGACCTGGTCGACGTACTGGGGGTCGCAGTCGACCTGGAGGGCGGGGGCGCCGTTCTCCCGGGTCTGCCACGGGACGTACAGGCAGCGTCCGGTGAGGGTGTTGCGGATCTGGTAGTCGTCGCCGCTGACGGGCGTGATCTTCCAGATCTGGTCGATGTACTGCGGGAGGCAGTCGAACTGGATGGCCGCCGCCCCGTTGTGCGGGGTGCTCCAGGGGACCAGGACGCACTTGCCGCTCAGGACGTTGACGAGGGAAGCGGTCGTGAACCGGACCTGGCGCACCCAGTCCGCCAGGTCGCCCACCCGCGCGGAGACCGCTCCGGTACGCGTCTCGCCCGCGGGAGCGCCCAGGCATCCACCTTGCCAGGAGCGGGAGTTGACGGCGACGACCCGGTTCGAGGCGTCGAGGAGGGGGCCGCCCGTGTCGCCCTTGCACAGGGCGTCCGCGCCCTTGCCCGTGAGGGCGAAGGTGGTGGGGGTGGCGGTCGTGAGGGTGAAGGTGCCGGTGTGGGGCGCGTCGGACACCCAGGTGGTCTTCGTCCGGCCGAAGCCGATCGCGGTGACGTCGCTCCCGATGGCCGGCGCGGTGTCGGCGAGGGTGGCGGGCGCGATGCCCATCGCCGGTTCGGCGAGGCGTACGAGTGCGGCGTCCCGGTCGGTGCGCGGCACGACCTCGACGATCGCGGCGGACGCCGCGTTGCTCAGGACGGCCTTGGCCGCCAGGGCCGGTGCGCCCGGCTGGACCGGGCCGCCGGGGACGGCGGCGAAGCAACTCGCCGCGGTGAGCACCCAGTAGCGGTCCACCAGGGTCCCGGTGCAGGCGCGGGTGGCGGCTCCGTCGCCGAGGGTGAGGCGGACGGCGTAGGGGTGTTGGGCGGTCGCGGCCTCGGGGCCGGTCACGGCGTGGGCGGGGGCCGCCGGGACGGCGAGGGTCATCGCGGCGGTGGCGGCGAGCAGACCGGCGAGCCGTGCGGGGCGGACGCGGGGGCTGGGGCTGGGGCTGGGGCTGGGGCTGGGGCTGGGTGCGAGCATCACTGATTCCTTGTCTACGAGGCCCTGGAGGAGTGGGGATCTGGCGGTCGCCTAAGGAAGTTCGATGGCGTTCCAGTCCCAGCCGGCACCGGCCGGTACGGTGACGCTCGCCGTGAACGGCTGGATGTGCCCCGCCGCATCCGCCAAGCCCGTGTACATCTTGATCGAACCATCACCGAACCGGTACATCATCGCCAGATCAGCACGACGATCACCATT
>NZ_JBHWLC010000069.1:0-26880 GCF_042730635.1 Streptomyces sp. NPDC059917 | reverse complement strand
CCGTATAACCCACCGTGAAATCCCCGAACCCACCACTCTCATTCGCCACCGACGTATAGAACCCGATCTTGCTGTCCCCGTGGTAATAGGCCATCACCACGTCCGACCGGCCGTCACCGTTCAGGTCGTGCGGGACGTCCGGGCGGACGGTGTCCCGCACCCAGCCGTTCAGGTCGTCCACGCGCGCGGAGACGGCGCCGGTACGGGTCTCGGCGGCCGGCGATCCGAGGCACCCGCCCTGCCAGGACCGGCTGTTGATCCCGATGAGTTCGCCGGCCGCGTTCAGCAGCGGGCCTCCGGTGTCGCCCTTGCACAGCGCCGCGCCGGTCTTCCCGGAGATCGCGAAGGTGGTCGCCGTGGCGCCGTCCAGGCCCAACGCGGCGGTGTGGGCCTTGTCGGGGACCCACTCGCCGCCGGTCCGGCCGAAGCCGACCGCCGTGACGTCGGCCCCCGGCGCGGGGGCCGCGGTCGCGCGCTTGACCGTCGCGACGCCGGTGACCGACGTGGCGAGACGGGCCAGGACCAGGTCCCGGTCCGTACGGGGCACCAGCTCGGCGATCTCGATCGACTGGCCGGTGCCGAGCGTGGCGGTGCCCTTGAGGGCGGGTCTGCCCGCCGGGAGCGCGGAGCCGGGTCTGTCCGCGAAGCAGCTGGCGGCGGTCGCGATCCACGACTGGTCGACCAGGACGCCGGTGCAGGAGCGCGAGCCCTCTCCGGAGCCGACGGCCAGCCGGACGACCGGGCCGGTCTGACCGGCGGCGCCTTGCCGACCGGTGACCGCGAGGGCCGCCGTGGGTGCGCCGACCTGGCCTGCCGTCACCGCGGCGACCGCGAGGAACAGTGCGGCCGTCCACGCGGGGCGGGTACGGGAAACGGGCATGGGAGGTCCTTCTGTTTCGGGTGCGGGAATTCGGGTGCCGGGATTCGGGTGCGGGAATTCGTGTGCGGGAAAGGGGTCCGGAAAGGTGCGCGCGGCGCGTACGGCGGCGCGGTTACTTGGCGGACCGGATCTCCATGAGCATGAAGTCGCGCCCCTGGTCGTCGGCGCTCTCGCCGACCGGGGTCCACGCGTTCTTGTTCACGTCGAACGTCTTCGCTTCGGTCCCCGTCGTCATGTCGACCCGGGTCGCGTAGCTGTTCCCCTTGACCGCGAACACCGCCGGGATCTCCAGCGTGAGGTACCCGTTGTTTCCGATGACCCGGAAGCAGATCTTCTCGTTGGCCCGGGACCAGACCTCGAGCAGGTCGGTCGCGCTCGTGCAGTCGGCCAGGAGGATGTGGCCGTCGCCCCGCTTCAGCGTGATGCCCCGCTCGGCCAGGATCTTGTCGGCATTCGGATAGGCGAAGTCCTCGATCGCGTAGCCGGGCCCTTCGTCGGCTACGGACGTGAGCTCGGCGCCGAATCCGCCGGCAAGGGCGAACCAGGCCAACGCGCCCCCGCTCACGGCCAATCCCAGGGACCGGAACATGGTCTTGCGAGCATTCATCTCGATGCCAATCTTCGGTTTCGAATGTTTCCGGCGCTTCGATGATTTCCAACGATTCGAGGGATCGGCCCCCCGCCGCCGGATGGACAGTAGCCCCCGCCGAAGCGGCTCGGGAACGACTGGATTGCGACAAGAGCGGCCCGGGAGGCCGATAAGACACGCATCTCGAGGGGCCCTATAGGAGGTCTTGAGAGGCGGGCCCGGCATCCTTTTGGAGGGCTCAATTCCGGATCGAGGCCGGATGGGACTCTTCCATTTTTTCTTCGTCCGGGATCGCCGATCGCCCTTGCGCCGGTCCGGGGGTCCGGTGCAATCCTTCTCGGCGTACCGATCGCGGAGCATTTCCTTCGATCGGATTCACGTCCAATTCCGCTGGAGAACCACTCGACGACCAGCGGGATTCCCCTCGACCGTCCGACGGTGCGGCGCCCGCCAGGGCGCGCGGCGGGCGGGCGCCGACCCTAAGGAACCGTTGTGGACACCACCATGTGGAGCAGGCGTCGTTTCCTCGGCTCCATCGCGGCGACCGCGGTGGCAGCGACCTCCAGCCTCGTGCTCGACCCGATCGCCGCATGGGCGCAGCCCCCTGCTGATTCCGGGGGCGAGGGCGACCTCTTACGGCTGCCGGACACCGAGCGCGCCAAGGTGGTGCGGGCCTGGATCCGGGGCGGCAAGGCCGTCCGCGCCTCCGCCGAAGCGGCGCTCGTGGGTACGGACGCCCACGTACGGACCTTCCTGACCACCCGGCTGGCGGCGGACACCGCCGTCGACAACCGGGTCGCGGTCCTCGCGCAGTTGGCCTCGGCGGGCAAGGGGATGCGACGCGAGGCCACCGCGGCGCTCGGCGCCGGCGACGCGGCGGTCGGCGCGTTCCTCGACGGCGGTTACCGGTCCGCGGTGCTGGAGGACCTCCGGGTGGCCGCCACCACCGTGATGGCGGTGGGCGGCAAGGCCGTCAACCGCGTGGGCAACACCGCGCTCAACGCGGGCTCTTCGGACGCACTGGGGACCTTCCTCACCGACGGGCAGTTCACGGCGCGGCTCGAGGACGCCCGGGTCGAGGTCTCCAAGCTCGCCTTCCAGGCGGGCCCCGAGGTGCAGAAGTACGCCAACCGCGCCTTGTCCGGCGCCCCGTTGGACATCGAGTGGTTCCTGGACACCGGCCAGCACATCGCGCGGGCCCGCGACCAGGAGGCCACCAAGGTCGCGGAACTCGTCGCGGTCGTCCAGCGCGAGGGCAAGCGGGCCGACACCCTGACCAAGCAGGCCGAGGAGGCTTCGGCCCGGGCCGTGACCGCCGCGGCGCAGGCCAAGGAGGCGGCGCGGATCGCCGCCGCGGAGGCCAGGGCCGCCGAAGGCGACATCGTCAAGGCCGCCGCCGCGGCCCGTAGGGCCGGTGCGATCGCCCGGAGCGCGGCCGACGCCTCGCGCCTGGCCATCGGCGCCTCGCACGCCGCCGTCCAGGCCTCCCGCCGGGCCGGCACCGCGGCCAATGCCGCCGGTGCGGCCGCGGCCGCGGCGGCCGGTGCCGCCGCGCGGGCGCACAAGTCGGCCATCGACGTGTCCCTGGACGCCACCATGGTCCAGCAGGCCAAGGACGCCGCGGTGGCGGCCCGTAACCTCGCGGCCCAGGCGCGCGGCGCCGCCGAGGCGGCCGGACACGCCGAGAACGCCTCGACGCAGTCGAAGAACGCCGCCTGGTACGCCCAGACGGCCGCCCGCGACGCCGACGAGGCCTCGAAGGAGGCGCGGGCGGCGGCCGATCAGCTGCCCGTGGCCAATGCCGAGGCCGCGAAGGCCCGGCAGGAGGCCGACACCGCCGGTGCGCAGGCCGCGATCGCGACGAACGCCGCGGGGAACGCCGTACGTCTGGCCGATGCCGCCGCCGGGGCGGCGCGCACGGCCCGCGCTGCCGCGAACAGCGCGGCCGAGCACGCCGAGAAGGCCGCGGCGGCGGCCGAGTGGGCGGTGCAGCACGCCGGGGAGGCGGTGGACCACGCCAACAAGTCGACCGAGTTCGCCGACGCGGCCACCAGGGCCGCGAACACGGCCACGGACGCGGTCGACCAGGCCGTCGCCGTCGAGAAGGCCGCGCGCGAGGCCGAGTGGCAGCGCCTGGAGTACGACACCCAGCAGGCGGTGCAGGAGATGCGGCTGCTCGCCCGCGACGAGGAGCAGCGCACGGCGGAGCTCGCCGGACGCCGCACCGCGGACCAGCAGACCGCACAGCAGACGAAGGACCTGGTCGCCCGGGCCGAATCCGCCCTCGGGGGCGGGGACCCGGCGGCGGCCGCCGCTGCCGGGCGGGCAGCGGCCCTCGCCGTGATGGGGGCCTCCCGCGGCGGCTGGTCCCGCGAGGCCGCACGGTTCGCGCTGGCCGGTACGGACGCCGACGTGCACGTCTGGGTCGACACCGACCGCAGGATCGCCGAGCGGCAGGACGACCGGGAGACGGCGCTCTACGTCGCCCGTACGAGCAACGCGGACGTCGCGGCGGCCGCGAGCCGGGCCTTGGCCAGCAGCGACCTGGACGCGGCCACGGCCTTCCTCACGACCGGCGCCGCCCAGGCCGCGGCCACCGGGTACCGCGTGGCGATCGCCCGGATCCTGGCCTCCGGGCCCGGCCGCGCGGTGACCAAGGCGGCGAACGAGGCGCTGGACGCCGCGACTCCGCACGCGCTGTACGGGTTCTTCACCGGCCGGTTCGAGGCGGCGCAGCGCGAGGACGACGCCGTGGCCACCGCGACGTTGCTCAACAGCGCGGGACCGTACACCAAGGCCCACGCGCAGGCAGCGCTGGAGGGCCCGGCGTGGGCCCGCCGCAACTTCGTCTCCCTGGTCCAGTTCAAGACGGCCCAGCTGGACTTCGATTCGGCGAGCCACGTCGCGGGCGTCCAAGGGGCCATCGCGGCCGCCTCCAAGATCGCGCATCGGGCGCAGGAGGACGCCGCCCGGGCCCAGGAGGCGGCGGCCAAGGCCCGCAACGCGGCCGCGGAAGCCCTGCGATGGGCGGACCAGGCCAGTCGGTCGGCGGTCCAGGCCGCCACCGCCGCACGGACGGCGAGCACGTACGCCGACTCCGCCGAGCAGTCCGCCCGCGACGCCCGGGCCAGCGCCGACCGGGCGAGCCAGGCCGCCGTCCGGGCGCGCACGGCCTCGCGCACCGCGAACTACGAGGCCAACCGGGCCCTGTCCTCCGCCGTGGAAACGGCCGCCTCCGTCGCCGCCGCCCAGGCCTCGGCCGCCTTCTCGCACATCACGGTGATGCAGGCCGAGGGCGATGCCGTCGCCGCGGCGGAGGCCGCGCGCGTGGCCCACGACGCCGAGAAGGTCAAGCGGCTCCAGGAGGTCATCTCGGCGGCCGCCAAGGCCGCGGCCGACGCCAAGGCGGCCGGGAAGAACCCGGCGGACACCGCCGAGAACGACGCGGTGAACCTCCCCGCGTACAAGGAAGCGGCCCGCGAGCTGGCCGAGCTGACGGAGTGGGGCAGCGTGGCCGCCGGGCTGGCCGGCGCCGGTTGCGCCGTCTTCGGGCTCGAACCGGCCGCGCTCGTCCTCGACGGCGTGGCGGTGCAGCTCTCCGAGGTCACCGCGCTGCTCAAGGGGATCGGCTACGGCTGGACGAGCCACGAGTTCCAGGAATCCCTCGCGATGGCCGGCCTGCACGTCATCACCTTCGGGCAGGCCAGGCTGATCGAGAAGTTGGGTGGCAAGGAGCTCATCAGCAACATCACGTCCGGCCTGCACTCACTCGCCGCGCCGATCGTCAGCCTCTTCCACGAGTACCTCTAGTGCCGTGACCGGAAGGTTCACCGCGTCCCTGCCGTCGGCGGCGGGGACGCGGCGCGGTGACGGGTCTACCAGATCTGGGCCACCCATTCGGGGTGGTCGACGAAGGGGTTCCGGTTGTGCTGGTAGGTGTCGTAGATGACCTGGTTGCGGCGCTGCTCGAAGGCGTCCGGCGGGTCCTGCTGGCTCCACTGCTTCAGCACGCTGATCCGGCCGATCGCGGGGGCCGAGCCGTTGTTGACCTTGTCGTTGACCTCGAGGTTCGCGAAGCCGTCGCCTCCGTCGTAGCGGACCGCCATGTAGAGCAGCATGCGCGCGACGTCGCCCTTGACGGCGTCGCGCGGTTCGAAGGAGTCCGAGTCCGTGAAGCTGCCCGGGGCCTCGGCGACCGGGCTGCCGCCCTTGTCGAAGTCCTTGTTGCCGCGGGTGCTGTTGACCGTGACGTCCTCGGGGCGCAGGTGGTGCAGGTCGGTGCCCGGGCCGGTGGCGGTGCCGAAGTCGCCGTGGCTCTTGGCCCAGACGTGCTCGCGGTTCCAGTCGTTGACCCCGCCGCCGTTGGTGGACTTGGCCTGGGAGCGGCCCGAGTAGACCAGGATCACGTTGTTGTGGTTGGCCGGGTCCTCGTCCGTCGTCTTCAGGGCGTCCCACACCTGGTCGTAGGTGACCTTGGACTGCACCTTGATGATCTCGTGGAGCGCGCTCTTGAGTGCGGGCCCGGTCTTGCCGGTGGCGGAGGCGTAGTACGCGTCGACCGATACGGAGCCCGCGAGGGGCGCGGCGGCGGGCGCTGCCTGAGCGGGCGCCTGGCCCGCGGAGGCGTGCGCGGGAGCGAACAGCAGGGCGGTTGCCGCGAGGCCCGCGGCCAGCGGCGCCAAGCGCGAAATTCTTATCACGTGGGGGGTACCTCTCCACACGCACCGCTCCCGCCCGGGGAATTGGCGGGACATCAGGTGGCAGAGCGAGGTTCACATTGTCATGTGCCGAACAGATTAAGAAAACATGTCGGGAACCTGACCCTCGCCGCCTGACCTCCCCCTCAGCCCCCCGCCCGTACGCCCCCCAGCGCCCTGCGGCGCGCCCGCAGGGCCGACGCCCCCGCCGCCACGATCGCCGCCGCCGCTCCCGCGAGCGTCAGCAGCCACACCGGGACGCCGTCGCCGATCGTCATCAGGCGGTCCTCGTATACCGCGCGGCGGTAGGGGGTGTCGGAGGCGGTGGCCCGCAGTTCGTGATCGCCGTCGATCCGCGAGGGTTCCGGGAAGCGCTGCTCGATGGCCGTCAGGAACACCGGCGCACCGCCGGTCAGTTCGGCCAGCGCGGCGCCCCCGGCGCCCGAGGAGCCGCCCTTGGCGTCGATGCGGTCGGCGAAGGTCACCTCGGGGGCGGCGCCGCCGATCGCGGAGCGGGGTTCCATCCGGTGGTCCGCCAGGACGTACAGCCCGAGCGACTGCGGGGTCTTCGCCAGCCGGGACAGCCTCATCGGATAGACCAGCCGGTCGCTGGCGAAGCGGATCCGGAGCGGGTCCAGATCCCCGCCGAGGGTCCGGCCCGCCTCCTTGGGCACCAGCCGTACCGCCACGTACTCCCACTTCTGCGCGACGTACGGCCCCAGTTCGGTGGCGAGGCCCTCGGGCAGCTCGAAACCGTTGGCCTGTAGCCACGCGCGCAGCGCCTGGGGGTCGGTCGCCGTCAGGCGCGCGACGTCGAAGTCGCCGAGCCGCTCGCGCCCGACGACGCCGACCGGCGGCGCCGCGCCGGGGCGGGCCGCGCCCACCTCGTCCCGGTCCCCCGAGCCGAAGGGCCAATCCCCGTCCCGGGGCCAGAAGTAGCTCCGCGTCCGGTGTTCGGGCCGGGTCAGCTCGGCCAGGTCGGCGAACAGCTCGGGGTCGCCCAGCTCCACCGTCGCCCGCCCGGGCACCGGCATGATCCAGGCGGCCCGGTGGGCGTCCCCGCTGACGCTGAACCGCATCACGATCTGTTCCGTGGCCCCGTCCCAGCGCACCACCGAACTCTCCCGGCCGACCCCGATCCGGGACCGCCCGTCGGGGATCATCGCACCGCAACCGCAGGCGTAGGCCGGGCCGATCAGCGAGCCGAGCTGGGTCGCGAGCAGGGCGAGCAGCACCGCGAGAATCCTTCTGTTCCTCCACACGGGGTCTCAGACGACCACCGCGGTGCTCCGGTTCCGCCCGCGGTTCTCGGACCTCGGCGCTAGGGGGTCTCGGCCTCGACGGACTCGACGTTGGCGACCATCCTGCGCAACACCTTGAGCGCGGCCACGTACTCCTCGTCACTGACGCCCTCGTGGACGACGGCGCGCAGCTCGGTCACCATCGCGCGCAGTCGCGCCCGGGCGGCCTCTCCCCCCTCGGTGAGGTGCACGTACCCGCCCGCGTCGGCGCGGAGCCAGCCGCGGTGCACCAACTGGTCCACGGATCTGGCGATTTCGTCGGGCCCCTCCGCGAGGGGCGTCAGCTGCACGACGACCTCGGCTCGACTCGGCGCCGCCGGACCCGCGTTCACGCGGTTGAGCACCCAGTACTGCGGCTGGGTGACGTCGATCCGGGCCATCGCGTCGCGCAGGTGCCGGGTGACGACCGTGTGGGCGAGCCCGCTCCAATAGCCGATCGGCTGGCCGGCCAGCATGTCGTCCGTGGCGGTCGGATCGCCCGGCGCCTGATCGGTGGCGCCGCCCGGAGCCGTGTTCGCGGTCGTGGTCGTGGTCGCGGTCGCGCTCGTGGTCGCTGTCGCTGTCGCTGTCGCTGTCGGGCTCGGGCTCGGGGTCATCGGTTCCATGATCACGACGCTAGCTCCCGGCCGCCGCCGGGGCCCCGGTCACCGGGACGGCCGCCGCGAGGAGCCCCGCACCCGGGAAGTACAGCCGGTCCAGGGCCGCGCGCGCCGGCCACTTGGCGGCCCGGTGGAAGCACAGGTCACTGGGGGTCGGGGAGTCCCGCAGGTCGGCGGCGTGCGCATCGGCCGGGAGAGCGGTCGCCGCCGCGCGCAGCGGGTCGGCGGAACCGGCCCACTCGGCGACCGGGACCGGCCGGGTCCAGGCCTCCCCCGTGTTCGGGAACATCCAGTGCGTGGCACCGGAGAGCGCGCGGGGGAAGTCCGCGGTCGCGGCGGCCCGGCGCGCCAACCGGACCAGGGTCAGCAGGAACACCGGCAACGACTCGCCGAGCAGGGTGAGTTCGGGGTAGGTGCTCAGCTGCCGGGGATCGGTGGGAATGGAGACGACGGCGCCCCACTCGCCGCTGCCCGGGTCGATCCGGACCTGCACGAGGGCGGAGCTGCGGCCGTAGTCCACGCGCGCGAGCGGGCGGTACGAGCCGTCACCGCCCATCATCCGGTGCGTCTCGGGGTCGACGGCGTGCACCCCGTCGGCCTCGACGCCGGGCAGCAGCCGCAGGGGCGCGACCCCGGCCATCCGTACGCCGCCGACGGCGCGCAGCACCGTGCGGATCCCCTCCGGCACCGGCACCTCCCACGCGTCCATGGTGGCGTCCGGGCAGCCCTCGTCCAGCTGGACGAAATCCGGGAACTCGGCGGCCAGGGAGCGGAGTTCGGCGACCGCGCGGACCGGCGCGTCGGCGGGCACCCGGTGGCGCCGGACCGGCCGCCCCAGGAAGTCCCCGCTCACCACGCTGCGGAGCAGCAGGGCCCGGCCGCCACCGACCAGACGGAACTGGACCTCGCTGCTCCCGGTGTCGGCCGTGTTGAAGGAGGTGGAGAAGTACGGTTCCCAGCCGATCCCGCAGGGGTAGGCCGGGAGCTCGTGCAGGTCGGCCACGTCGGTGAGCGGATCGCCCCGGCCGACGAGCCCGGCGAGTTCCGCGTCCGGGCCCTCGGCGGCCTCGACGGTGGGCCGGGCGGGCACGAAGTGTCGGGGCACGGGTCGGTCGTCGGGGTCCGCGCCCGCCGCCAGGTCGGCGGCGAAGCCGGTCAGCCAGCCGGTGAAGCCGGGGGCCTCGACGGTGACCTCCTGCTCGCCCCAGGTGTGCACGGCGACCACCGGACCCCAGTCGGCGCATCCGCCGCCTTCCGCGCCGCCGCCGTCGGTCCCGGTACCGGCGGTCGGCACGCCGACGATCAACGACCCCTCACCGCCGTGGATCTCGCTGAGGGTCCAGCACCCGTCGGGGAAACGGGGTGTGCCGTACGGGCCGAACTCCAGCCGCACGTCGTCCACTTCGAGCCCGCCGACCTCCCGCAGCACCACGCGCACGGCCTCGGGGACCGGCACGGGCCAGGTGTCGAGGTCGCGATCCCGGAAGCCCGCGAGGAGTTCGACCTCGCCGGGCCGCTCCGCCGCGAGCGCACGCAGCGCCGCGAGCGCGGCCGGACCGTCCGCCCGGGTCGCCGTGGGCCCCTCGGCGGCGGCCACCGCCGCCGCCGCCGTCTTGTTCGTGTCCTGGCCGTCGTCCGGCATGGCCCCGCCTCGGGTCGTGTGATCGCTTCGCGCCCGAGCCTACCCAGCGCACCCGCCCCGAGCGGCCGCGGGAACACGGGCGCGGCACACCATGAAGTCCGGCCGGTCCAGTTCCGCCGCCACCTCACGGGCCAGCCGGACCAGGTCCTCGCCCCCCGGTCCGGACAGCGTCCACACGACCGCCCCCGGCGTCCCCGGCGTCCCCGCGGCCGTTGGCGGGACGGCCGCGAACCGCTTCCGGACGTCCGCCTCGGCGGTCGCCGCACGGGGCAGGTGCAGGGGTTCGTAGCGCACCGGGGCCGTGTCCACCGCGTTCGCGCGCACGCTCCCGCCGCCGATCAGCAGCTCCCTGTAGCCGCGCCCGCCGCTCTCGCCGGGGCCGCGCCCGTGCGCGTTGCCGGAGTACCCGGCGCGCAGGCCGCGCGCGGGCGCCAGCCGGTGGTGGACATGCCCCAGGGCCCAGTAGTCGTAGCCCGCGGCCGCCAGCGTCCGCACGGTGGTCGGGGCGCAGGTCTTGCGGCTCCACGCGCCGTGCAGGCTGGTGTGCAGCAGCCCCAGGTTGGCCAGTCCGCGGATCCTGGGCGGAAACCCGGCCGCGAGGTCGCGGAGGTCATCGGCCCGCACGATCGACTGTCCGTGGACGGCCGTCCCGAGGTGGTCCCAGTGCACGGTCTGCGGTGCGTGGGCGTCCAACCAGCTGACGGACGGCGGCAGATGGAGTTTTTGCGGCAGCGGCGACTCCGCGTCGTGGTTCCCGGCGACGACGACGGTCACGAGGCCCTCGTCGTGGAAGCGGCCCAGTGCGTCCTGGAAGGCCGTCAGCGCGGTGGCGTCGGCGTGGTGCCGGTCGAAGACGTCCCCGGCGATGAGGACGCCGTCGTAGCGCCCGTCGGCGACCCGGCGCACGAGCGCGTCCAGGGCGTCGTACGGGGCCTGCTCGGCGTCGATACCGGGGGCGCCGGGATAGTGGTCCAGCCCGCGCAGGGGCGAACCGACGTGCAGGTCGGCGAGGTGCGCCAGGCGTATTCGCTCGGGCGCGGCAGGGTCGGAGCGGCCGCCGGACGGCTGCGCGCGGGCGGTGTCCGGGGTGGAGCGTGACGGCCGGGCGGGGAACGGCACGGACGGCGGTGTCATGGTGTCCAGCATGCCGAGGCGGGCGCCCCCACGGGAACCCCGTGGCCGGATCCGCGACCGCCGGGGCGCGGTCGAGGCGGGTACGACGGGCGGGCCGCCCACGGGCGGTGCGGTGCGGCGCACGGGGCGCGCCCACCGCCCGGGGCCGCGGGCGCACGACCGGCGATCGGCACGAAATCACCGGGCACGGTGCTGGCCCAGGACGAGGTCGGTCTTGAAGGCGTTGCGCTTCAACAGCCAGCCTTCGGCGCGCAGTTCGCCCATCAGGTCGGCGCGCAGCCGCACGGCCTCGGCGAAGGTGTCGGCCTTGGCGGTGATCTCGGCGAACCAGGACTCCCGGCCGTCCGCGTCGCACAGCGGGGTGATCTGCAACTCCACCGCGTGGCCGAGGACCTCGCCCGGGTAGTTGGTCTGCCGGACCGGCCCGTGGATCAGCGGGCTGGCCGCGACGGCCTCCGCCCAACCCGCCGGTTTGGCGGGCCAGTTCCTCATCTTGCCGGGCAGCCGGTCGAGCGCGATGGCCCGGCACTCGGCCGGGTCCGGAAGCGCGCCCGGGGCGAGGTCCGGGGCGGGCTCGCGCTTCTTGTTGGAGAAGTCGAGCGTGGCCCGCGAGTAGCTGAGGTTGACCTGCGGGTCGTAGTTGGTGGCACGACAGTCGAAGCGGTGCGCGTTGGCCCGGTCGAGGGCCTCCTCGACCGCGGCGAGATCGGTCCCGTCCCCGACGATGTCGAACCGCGTCTTGTAGGTCACCCGCAGCCGGTCCTCGGCGCCGTCGTGGCGGAACCGGATGATCCAGCCCGCGTCGGCGAAACTCAGCTCCGCGTCGTCCATGTACTGGGTGACCTCGAAGCCGCTCGACTGCCCGAGCCCGAGCGCGGCGACGGCCCGGCCGAGCGGGGTCCCGTCGGCGTGCAGGATCCGGTGCGGGTCGACCAACAGCTTGACCTGGTAGGTGGGCGCGGCATTGGCCACGGCTCCCTGCCCACCCACCACCTCACCGGCCGAAACCCCGGCCGTCGACACCTCGCCGGTCGACGCCTCGCTCGGCGACACCCGGCCCGGCACCTCCGTCGGCGCCACCTCGTTCACCGACACCCCGGTAGCCGCCGCCTCGTCCGAGGCCACTGCGGCCGCCGTCACCCCGGCCGCCGACACCTCGCCCCCCGGCACCCGACCCGGGCGCGGCGCGGCGGTGCGCGTCGCCCCCGCGGTCCGCGTCCCCGCGGTTCCGCGGCCGGCACCGGCTCGCTCGGGCCCACCGGACGCACCGGGCCCACCAGGCGCACCGGACGGCCCGGTCGCACCGTTCGGGCCGCCGCCGTCCTCGGCCGTCACGGCCGTACTCCACGTGGCTGTCCCCACCACTGGTCCCTCGCCCTCCCCCGACACCAACACCGACATCCCCGAGCATCCGTCGCACATCAACCCATCACGCACCACAGGCCACCAGACCGGTCGAACGACACGGAACCGGCCGGATGAACGGCGCGTGAACTCGGGTCGGGACCAATGTCCTGACCTGCGGGGTCGTCCGACCTTACGGGGTACGGGAGGTGGCCGCACGCTCCGTCGCCATCTCGTGACGCGAGGGAACCCCGCCCCCACGCCCACCCGCGCCCCGCAGCCGACCCGCGACCGACCCCGCCCGCCGCGGCCCGGCCGGGGGCGAGCGGCGGCCGCCCGTCCCCGGCCCGCCGGGCTCAACCCGCAGGTGAGGGGATGAATCCCGAGGCGTGGAAGTAGCCGATGCACGCGTCGAGGAAGGCGGCGTCGACCGGCGGGCAGACCAGCCCGCTGCCCGCGAGACCGGCCTCGATCCGCTCCCGGCCCAGTGCCGGGAAGTGATCGGTCGTGCAGAGTTCCTCCAGCGTCAGGTCGCTCCCGGCCGCCAGCGTGGTGAACCGGGGGGCGAACGGGGCGAAGGAGTGGCCGGGCCGCTCGGCCAGGTGCGCTTGCATCGCCTCGGTCCAGCGGTGGTAGCCGACGGTCTCGATCCGGTGGCCGTGGACCCGTAGCCGCTGCACGAGGTCGTCGAGCAGCGCCTGGTGCGGGTTCACGTGGTGGTACGTCTGCCCCTGGGCCTCCTGGTGCACGGCGAGGTGGACGATGGAGGCGGCCACGTGGTCCACGGGGACGAAGTTGAGGGCCACCGGCAGGTCGGGGGCGAGACCCAACTCCGTAATGATCTTGAACAGTTCGCAGAGGGCGGCCCCGCTGTCCCAGGTGCGGGTGACGGTGTCGCCGGTGATCTCGTGCGGACGGTGCACGGCCACCGGCAATCCGGCCCGACCGGCCTTGCGCAGCAGTTCCTCCGCGACCCACTTGCTCTCGGTGTACCCCATCGAGAGGAGTTCGACGTGGTCGAGCGGGGTGTCCTCGCCGACCTCGCGCACCCCGGCCGCGCCGAACCCGTGCACCACCCCGATGGTGGACACGTAGTGCAGCGGTACTCCCCGGCGCGCCGCGAGCGCGATCAGTTCGCCGGTGCCGTCGACGTTGGCGGGGCGCAACTGCTCGTAGGGGTAGAGGAAGTTGACGTCGGCACCGCAGTGGTGGATCACGTCGGCGCGGGCGGCCTGGTCGTCGAACTCGGCGTCCGTCAGTCCGAGGCGGGGTCGGCCCAGATCGCCGAGCAGCGGGTGGATCCGGTCGAGGGGCAGGGGCCGGGTGATGCCGTGGCGGCGCTGCGCCCGGGCGATCCTGCGGTGGGCGTGCGCGAGGTCCCGGGCGCGGACCAGCAGGTGCAGCTCGGCATCGGTGCGGTCGAGGAGCTCGCGCAGCAGGTGGGCGCCGAGGAAGCCGCTGGCCCCGGTGAGCAGCACGTGGCGGGGCACCCGCCAGTCGGGCCGGTCGTGCGCGGTGATGGGTACGGGCGTCACGCGCGGCACCCGCCGCTCCAGGTCCGCGAGCCAGCGGCCCGCGACGGGCGCGCCGCGCGGGGTGGGCCGGTCGTGGACGGTGGCTTCGACGGCGGCGATGAAGGCCTTGAGGGTGGGCTGGTTGAGGAGGTCGCCGACCAGTCGGTAGCTGTGCGCGCCGCCGATGGACAGGACGGCCTGGACCGTGTTGACGAGCTGGGCGGCGATGAGGGAGTTCCCGCCCCGGACGAAGAAGTCGTCGTCGACGGCGTGCGGGACGCCCTGCGGAAGGGTCTGTTCCCAGATCCGGGAGACCAGGGCGGCGATGGACTCGCGGTCGGCCCCGGCGCCCGCCGCCGCGTCCGCCCCTTCGGGGAGCGGGCCGGACGAGGACGCCGACGGCGGGAGGTCCGCGGCGTCGGACCCCGGGCCGACCGGACCGGCGGCCGGACCCGCGGCCGGGACAGGGCCGGCGGCGGCGACAGCGGCAGGGGCCAGGGCGAGCAGCGCCGCCCGGTCCACCTTGCCGTTCGCGGCCAGCGGCAGCCGGTCGAGCACCGTGATCGTCGCGGGGACCATGAACGCGGGCAGCCGCTCGGCGAGGTGGGCGCGCAGCTCCCGGACGTCGGGGTGGCGGCCGGGGCGTGCGGCGGTCGCGAAGAGGGCCAGGTGGCGGGTGGGGCCGTCCTCGCGGGCCAGCACCACGGAGTCGGTGATCCCGGGGTGGGTCGCGACCGCGTCACGGATCTCGTCGGGTTCGATCCGGAACCCGCGCACCTTGACCTGGTCGTCGCGGCGGCCGCGGAACTCCAGCGTGCCGTCCTGCGCGCGGCGTACGAAGTCCCCCGTGCGGTAGAAGTCGCCGGTCCCCGCCGCCGCTTCCGGGGCCACGAAGCGGCGGGCGCTCTCGGCCGGGTTGTTCAGGTAGCCCCGGGCGACGGCCGGGCCGCCGATCCACAGCTCGCCCTCCTCCCCCGGCCCGGCCGGGGCGCCGTCCTCCCGGAGCACCAGGCAGACGGTGTCGGCGATCGGACGGCCGATGGGGACGCCGGTGGCCCCCTCGGGGACGGCCTCGACCTGGTGGGCGACCGCCACGCAGGCGGTCTCGGTGGGGCCGTAGGCGTTCACCAGCCGCTCCGGCCGCCCGTGCGTAAGCACGCGGCGGGCCGCGTCCGGGCGCAGGGCCTCCCCGCCGGTCAGGACGTAGCGCAGGCCCGCGAAGGTCTCCGGGCGCTCGTGCGCGATGTGGTGGAAGACGCTGGTGGTGGCGAAGAGGACGGTGACGGCGTGCTCGCGCAGGAAGGTGGCGAGGGCGTACGGGGCGAGCAGCAGGGTGGAGTCGGCGGGGACCAGGCAGGCCCCGTTCAGCAGGGCGGGCCACATCTCCAGGACAGAGGCGTCGAAGGAGAGCGTGGCCGCGTGCAGCACGCGGTCGGTGGGGAGGACCTCGTAGAAGCCGTTGTCCACGGCGAGCCGGACCAGCCCGCGCTGCGGCACGGCCACGGCCTTGGGGCGCCCGGTGGTGCCGGAGGTGAACATGACGTAGGCGGGCACGTCGGCCGTCACGGCGGGCCCGGCCGGGGCGCCGGACGCCCCGCCCTCCCCCTCGCCGTCCCGGAGCAGGGCCCGTCCGGCGGCCAGGATCCGCTCGTGGTCCCAGGTGGGGGCGATGTCCGGGTCGACCGAGACCGCGCCCGGCAGCCGGACGACGGCGAGGGCCGAGGCGTCCTCCAGCATGCCGGTCACGCGGGGCGCGGGCAGGGTCGGATCCAGCGGCAGGTAGCTGGCCCCGGCGCACACCACGCCCAGCAGCGCGACGCAGGCCTCGGGGCCGCGGGGGCCGGCGACCGCGACCACCGCGCCCGAGGTGACGCCCAGGACGCCCAGCCCCGACGCGAACTCCCGCACACGGATGGCCAGTTCGGCGTAGGTGTAGCGCGTACCGCCCGGCTCGTCCACGGCGAGGCGCTCCGCGTACAGCCGAGCGCGCTCGAAGAACAGCTCCGCCACCGGCCGCGCGTGAACGCTTCCGTCCGCCGGGTCCGCAGAGCCCGCCGCATCCGCCACATCCGCCAGGTCCGCCCGGCCCGCCGGGTCCGCCAGACCCGCCGGGTCCACCGCTGTTTCGGTCATCGCCGATCCCCCTCCTCGTCAGGGACGGAAACGTATCCTCCGCTCGGTTTCCCTGAAGCGGGCCAACGATTTCCGGCCATCGAAGAGGGGCAACACGGCGCGAATCCGCCGGATCAGCGGGACATCTAAGCCAAGTCCCGTGCGCGGGCGGCCTCGACGACCCCCGACTCGTAGGCGGCGATGACGGCCTGTGCCCGGTCGCGCACCCCGAGCTTGTTGAAGACGTTCGTGATGTGGTTCTTGACGGTGGAGCCGCTGATGTCCATCCGCCCCGCGATCTCGGCGTTGTCGAGGCCGGTGGCCATCAGCCGCCACACCTCGGCCTCCCGGGGGGTGAGGTCGCCGACGTCGGGGACCGGCGCGGCGGGTCGGGGCGGGGCCTGGGTGGTGACGTAGGCCGAGAGCAACCGCGTGAGCAGGCGCGGCGCGACGGCCGCCTCGCCCGTGTGGACGGTGCGGACCGCCGCCAGCAGCTCCTCGGGGGAGACGTCCTTGGGCAGGAAGCCGGAGGCGCCCGCGCGCAGGGCGGCCACCACGTACTCGTCCAGGTCGAAGGTGCTCAGCGCGAGGACCCGGCAGCCGGGCAGTTCGGCGGCGATCCGTGCGGTGGCCCCGACCCCGTCGAGGACGGGCATCCGGATGTCCATCACGACGACGTCGGGGCGGTGGCGGTGGGCGAGGGCCACGGCCTCCTCGCCGTCACCCGCCTCCGCGACCACGACGATGTCCGGGTCGGGCCCGAGGATCAGGGCCAGGCCCCGCCGCACCAGCGGCTGGTCGTCCGCGATCAGCACCCGGATCGGCCCCGGCCCCCCGCCGTCGGCCGCGCCCTCCGCGCCGCCCGCCGTCCCGCCCGCCATCGTGCCCGTCGTCCCGCCCGCCGCCGCGCTCATCGCCGCGCCCCTTCCCGTACGTCCTGTGATGCCGAGCCCCGCAGGGCCTCCCGCGCGGATTCCCGTACGGATCCGGTGCCGGACTCCCGGCCGCAAGCCCCCGGGCGCGGGTCGACCGGAAGGTCGACCGCCACCCGGAACCCGCCCTCGTCGAGCGGACCGACCTCCAGCGTGCCGCCCTGCAGCGCCACGCGTTCGCGCATGCCGATCAGACCGTACCCGGAGCCGCGCCGCCCCGACCGGGCCGGTGCCGCCCCGCCCTCGGGGCCGGGCCCGCCCACCCCGTCGTCGCACACCTCGACGGTGATCCGGTCCCGGTGGTAGCCGATGCGTACGGACGCCCGCGCGTCCCCCGCGTGCTTGCGGGCGTTGGTCAGCGCCTCCTGGACGACCCGGAAGAGGGTGAGGCCGACGGTCGGGGGCAGCGGGTACGGCTCCCCCAGGACGCTCAGCTCGGTCGGCAGACCGGCCCCGCGCGACTCGGTGACGAGCCGGTCCAGGTCGTCGGCGCCGGGCTGGGGAGCCTCGGGCGCCGCGGCGTGCGGGTGCGGCGCCGACTCGTCCCGGGGCGGGTCGTCGGCCCTCAGCACGTCGAGGAGCTGGCGCATCTCGCTCAGCGCGAGCCGACCGGAGTCCTCCAGCGTCACCAGGGCCTCGCGCGCTGCCTCGGGGGCCCTCTCCAGGTTGGCCCGGGCGCCGCCCGCCATCAACTGCATGACCGTGATGTGGTGGGCCACGATGTCGTGCAGCTCCCGTGCGATGCGGCGGCGTTCCTCGGCCACGGCCCGATCGGCCAGCAGCCGACGGTTGGCCTCCACGTCCCGCTGCCAGCGGTTGACCAGCAGCGCGGCCCCGACCACGATCACCGCCGAGGTCCCGTACCCCAGCGTGGCCATCCCCAGCGACACCCCGCCGACCGGTCCGAGCAGGGCCAGGCCGACGATCGCGAGGCTCACCGCGGCCGTGGCCGCCCGGCGCCCGGTCCGGGCGACCGTGTACAGGGCGACCACCAGGCTGGTGTTGATGCCCGGGGCGATCGGCAGGCCGACGCGCAGGACCACTTCGAAGGCCATGACCGTCGCGAAGACGGACACCGGGAAGCGCCGCCGCACGAGCAGCGCGAGCGCGGAGGCCACCAGGAGGAACACTCCGCCCGGGGTGCCCGGCCACTGGCCGGCCTGCCGCGCCATGCCGTAGGCGATCAGGTCCGCCGCCACCACGCCGATGGTGACGAGCGCGTCCTCACGCGTCCACAGCGGTGCGGCGGCGTCTCGGCCGCTCATCTGGTCCTCCCCCGGGCCGCCGGCCACCCCTCCGACCCCGTGCCGGTGGCGCCGCGACCACGCCTGGAACCATTCTCGCACCGGGTCGGTGCAGCAACCACGGACCTCGGGGGGAGGCCCCGACCAGGACCAGGGTCCTGGTCCGCGCCCCGCGCCGGACCACGCTCCCCGTCCGCTTCTCATCCCGTACCCCGATGATCGCGGCCCCTCCTCCTGATGGTCTGGATACAGGCCGGGAACCACCCGGAGCACCCGTCCCGCACCACCGGAGGAAATTCGTGATCCGCGCCCTGACCGGCTTCTCCACCAGGAACCCATGGAAGGTGATCGCCCTCTGGGCCGTGCTGGGCATCGCCATGACCTTCCTCAACGGTGCCCTCGTCTTCCGCGTCACCGGAGCCCAGCCGGGCGACTTCCTGCCCGCCGGCTACGACTCGGCCGCCGCGTTGAAGGTCGCCGAAGAGCGCTTCGGGGTGAAGCCCGACGCGAACACGGTGACCGTCCTGGTCGGCCGGTCCGACGGGGCGCCGCTGACCGGCGCCGACGAGCAGCGCGTCAAGGCCGCGGCGGAGAAGCTGGGGCGCAAGCGGGTGGCCATGCCCCCGCCGAAGAAGGACGGCCCGAGCTTCCTCCTGGTCGACCATTCGCAGACCCCTCGGGTGGCCCCGGCCATGACCGCGCCGGACCGCAGCTTCCAGCTGCTCTCGGTCCAGCTGACGGGCAACTCGCTGGACCCCGGCCTGCTGGACGTCTTCCGCGCGTTCCGGGAGGACGCCCGGGCCGAGTTCGCCGAGGCGGGCCTGCGGAGCGGGTTCACCGGCGGCATCGCGTCGGTCACCGACACCACCGATGCCGGGGAGACCAGGTCCAAGGTGGTGGGCGGCCTCACCATGGCGCTGATCGTGCTGCTCAACGTGCTCGTCTTCCGCAGTGTCCTGGCCGCCTTCCTGCCGCTGCTCGCGATCACCTTCATCGGCGGTGTCGCGGGCGGCGCCGTCACGGGCACCGCGATGCTCACCGGCATCAAGCTCGACGGGTCCACGCCCAGCCTGATCGGGGTGGTGCTGCTGGGCATCGGGATCGACTACTTCCTCTTCCTGCTCTTCCGCTACCGGGAACAGCTGCGCGCCCGGCCCGAGCACGACGCCCGCGCCGTGGCCGCCGAGGTCTCCGGCCGGGTGGGTACGGCGATCACGTCGGCGGCGCTGACCATCGTGGCCGCCTTCGCCACCCTCGGGATCGCCTCCTTCGGACAGTTCCGGGTGCTCGGTCCGGCCATCGCGGTGTCGGTCCTGGTGATGCTGCTCGGCAGCCTGACGCTGATGCCGGCCATGCTGGCGATGGCGGGGCGCAAGATGTTCTGGCCCTCGCGGGCCCTCAAGCGGACCCCTCGCGCCGGTTCCGCCGGGCGCCTCGGCGAGCTGGTGGCGCGGCGGCCCGTGGCCATGGTCCTCGCCTCCGTGGCCCTGCTCGGCGTGCTGGCCACCGGGCTGGCCGGGATCGCGATGGACTACGGCCAGGGCGGCGGCGGCGAGAAGACGGCGGCCACCGAGACCGCCGCCGAGATCGGCCGCGCCCTCCCGGCGGACGCCTGGGAGCCGACGACCGTGTACGTCACCACCCGCGACGGCGGCGCCCTCACCACCGGGCGCCTCGACGGGCTCTCCCGGGCCCTCGGCGCCGTCAAGGGCGTCGGCCGGGTCGGGCCGACCACCCTGAACGGGGACCACCGGGCCGCCCGCATCGACCTGTTCCTGACCGTCGACCCGCAGACGCAGGGGGCCCGCGACCTGGTCGCCGGTCCGGTGCGCGGCGCGGTGCGGGCGCACTCCCCGGAGGGCACCGAGGCCCATGTGGGCGGCACCGCCGCGGTGTTCGTGGACATAGCCGACGCCGTCGACCAGGACCTGCGGATCGTGTTCCCGGTCGCGGCGGCCCTGATCGCCCTGATCCTGGTCGTGCTGCTGCGCAGTCTGCTCGCGCCGGTGATCCTGATGATCTCCGTGGGGCTGGGCTTCGCGGCGACGCTCGGCGCCTCCGCCCTGGTCTTCCAGCACCTGCTGGACAAGCCCGGCGTCGCCTTCACCCTCCCGCTGGTGCTGTTCCTGTTCGTCGTCGCGCTCGGCACCGACTACAACATCCTGATCAGCGACCGGATCCGGGAGGAGATGGAGCGTCCCGGTCCGGCCCGGGCGGCCGTGGCCCGCGCCGTGCGCAGCACCGCGCCCGCCATCACCACGGCGGGCCTGGTCCTGGCCGGATCCTTCGGCAGCCTGGCGGTCGCGCCCGACCCCGGCTCGCGGCAGGTGGGCTTCGCCACCGCGGTCGGCATCCTGCTCTCCGCCTCCGTCCTGTCGCTGGTCCTGGTGCCCGCGCTGGCCGCGCTCCTCGGCCGCGGCACGTGGTGGCCCGTCCGACCGGGGCGCACCAAGCACCGCGCCCAGACCTCCCAGTCCTCCCAGACCCCGCAGACCTCCTGGTCCGCACCGTCCCCGCAGCCCGCGCCCGAGCCGCGCCACGTCCCGTTCCCCTGACCCCCGCCCTTCCCCCGCCCGCACCCACCCGGCCCTCACGGCCGGGTGGGTGCGGGCGTTCACCGCGCCCGCCGGGTCCGGGAGGGCCCGCCGACCCGCCGCGCTAGACCGTGGTGCGGTCCAGGGCCGCGTCGCGGACGTCGGGCTCCGGGTGGTGGCGCAGGTCGCGCACCAGGTCGCGGTGGTCGGCGGGCCAGTGGGCGCGCAGTCCGGCCGCCGTGACCAGGGCCAGCGCGAAGAGGCCCTCCGTGCGCCCGCCCGTGGCGGCCAGGCGCGCCGCGACCGCGTGCAGCGCCTCGGGGGTCCCCCCGTCCTCGGTGAGGGCCGCGGCGCGCAGCGTGTCCGTGGTGGCGCGGACCAGCCCCGGGCGACCCGCGTGAGCGCGTGCCAGGAGGACCAAGGCTTCGTACAACTCCTCCTGCGGCAGTGCCGGTTCGAAGGCGCGGGCGCTCAGGGCGATGCCGGTGGCGGCGGTGGCGTCGTAGGCCGTGAGCGCCGTGACCACTTCGGCCACGACCGCGCGCAGGGCGCCGTCACCGTGGCGGACCCGGTCGAGCGGGGCGGCGAGTCGGGTCGCGAGGTAGGTGATCCGACGCAGCGCGGGCCGGTCCCGCAGCGCGCCCGCGTCGTCGGGGCCGTCGACGGACCGCCGGTCGGCCGCGATCAGCGCCTCGACCGCCCCGCGCACGCCCCGGCCCGCCTGCGCGCTGCTCGCGGCGGCGTCCGCGAGGACGTCCGCCGCGGTGGACCAGCCCCGCCGGTCATCGAGGTCCACGGTGACCGCGAGCAGCCTCGCCACCACGTCGTCCGGGGCTCGGGGCAGCCAGGGGGCGAGGGACCGGCAGACGGCCGCGGCCTCCTCGGGCTCCGCGCCCGCGCTCGCGGCGAGGACGATCCGGGCGTAGGGGGTCCGCGCCGCCTCCGGCAGCTCCGTGGGGGCCACCCACAGGACCGCGGCCCGTTCGGCGGCACCTCCCCGGGCGGCCGCGGCCAGCAGCCGCGCGGCGCGCTCGTCGTCGATCAGCGGCGCCGCGAAGGGCACGCAGGCGGCCCGTACGTCGGGGTGCTGGTCCGGCGCCGCGAACGCCTCGGCGAGCACGGCGGCGACCCGGGGCCGGCGCAGCCGGACGGCGGCGAGCCGCACGGCCTCCTTGCGGCTGGTCACCTTGGCCGCGCCGGGCGCGGTCAGCGCGCCCAGGACGCCCTCCAGCCGGGTGGGCGCCACGTACCGGGAGGCCCGGGTCGCCGCGTAGACGGCGACGCGCGCCCGGTCCCCGCCCGCGTGGGCGAGCAGTTCGGGCAGCGCCTCCCCGGGACGGTCGGTCCACACGAGGGCGGCGAGCGCGGCTTCGGCGAGGAGCACCTCGGGAGCGGCGGTGGCCGCGCGCACGACGGCCGCGCCCCGGCCGGGGACGCGCGCCACGGCGTCGACGGCGTGGGCGCGGTCGCTCAAGGACAGCGTCGGGTCCGCGCACTCGGCGGCCAGGACGTCGGCGACGCGGCCCTGTTGGCGGCCGGTCCACCGGTGCACGCCCGAGAGGAACGGGCGGGGGCGCTGGCTCGCGTCGTGGAACCGGCCGGGCGGTCGCTCGCCGATCAGCGCGTCGAGCAGGTCGGTGCGCTGGTGTGTCACCACGTGGGCCACCTGGGGCAGCGAGACGGCCGAGGCGTCGGTGGCCAGCAGTTCCTCGACGCGCGCGGCGCGGTGCGCGCGGGGCGCCAGCCACAGGGCGGCGGCCTGCCGCGCGGTGCTCGGTCGGCCGCGGTGCACGGCCTGCGCGAGCAGTCGCTGGAGCGCGGGCAGTTCGGCGGCGCGCCGTCCGAGGGCCTGTGCGAAGGCGACCGCGGGCCGGAACTCCCCCTTCTCGGCGCAGGTTTCGAACCACGGCCGCAACGCCTCGTGGAGCGGCCCTTCCTGACCGTGGCTCAGGAGGTGGTCGAGCCGCCCGAGAGAGAGGTGATGGGTGCGTTCGAAGTCGTCGACGACGGTGCGCAGGGCCCAGGCGCGCAGCGCGGAGTCCGCCGCCGCGTGCTCGCGCAGCACGCCGAGGGCGGTGCGGGCCAGGGCGGCGCGCGTGGAGTGGGAACAGTCGCGGGCCTCGACCGCGTCCCGGGCGATGCGTTCGAGGTGCGGTGCGGCCTCGTCCGGGAGGAGCGCGGGGCGTACGTCGGCCAGCGCGCCCAGGGCCGCCGTGCGCACCGGGTCCTGCTCGCTGCGCAGGCGGGCCATCTCGGCGAGGACGAGGAGCACGGCCTCGGGGTCGCCCGAGCGGCCCGCGTTGGCGATGAGCAGCCGCCAGCCCACGGCCCGGTCGCGGGCCACGGGGCCGGTCGTGGCGGCGAGCAGTTCGGGGCGGGCCTCGGTGGGCGGCAGGTGGGCGACGGCGAGCCGCAAGGCGCTCGCGCCCTCGCCCCGCTGCCGCGCCGCCCCGATCGCCCGGCGCGCTTCGGCCGCCGCCGCGGCGCGGGGCAGTGCGGCGAGCAGCTCGGTGTCGATACGGGCGCCCGCGCCACCCGCGGCTTCGTCGGCGCGGACCGCGTCGACGAAGGCCGCCCGGCGCCCGGGCGGCAGGGCCGCGGCCAGCCGGGCGAACTGGCCCGGGTGCGCCCCATGGCGGTGGAGCACCCTGCCCAGCGCGAGCAGGGTCCGCGGCGAGGCGCCGCGGGCCAGCCTGGCCAGGACCACGGGGCGCCCGGCGACGCTCTCGGGCAGGAGATCGCCGCCCGGGGTGATCAGGAGCCGCAGGGTGCGGTCCGGGTCGGCGTGCGACAGGGGACCGGCCAGCCCGTGGAGCGGGCGGGGCAGTCCGTTCCCGGCGCCGTGTTCCAACAGGTCCAGCACCCGCAGCGGCCGGGGGACGGCCAGCGCCCCGACGGCGGACGCCCTGCGGTACCACCAGTCGGCCCGCAACGCCTCGGGCAGGGCGCGCAGTTCCCCGTCGAGGACGTCGGCGAGGAGGTCGGGGTGCCGGCGGGCGAGGCGGCCCCAGCCCTTGACGGCGTACGACACGGCGGGCAGCAGCCGCTCGACGGTCGCCGCTCCGCATCCGGGGAGCAGCACGGCGGCCTCGGCGTCGCCCCAGTCCGCGCGGACCGCGTCGACGAGCCGGTCGGCGAGCGCGGTGCGGTGTCCGGCGGCGACGGCGCGCAGCAGCTGTCCGCGGACGGCCGCGGGGGCGTCGTCGAGGGCCGCGGCGAAGTCCTCGTCGTCGACGCGGGCGGCGACGGCCAGCGCCTGCCCGCGCACGACGGCGTCCGGGTCGGCGAGCCGCGCCGCGATCCGGGCGGTGTCCCCGGCCACGGAGGCGGCGAGGACGCCGAGCACACGCTCGTAGGTGCCGCGCCGGTCCAGGGTCGCGGCCAGCGCGGCGGCCCGCTCGGGTCCCATGTCCCGCACGCGGGCGACGAAGGCCCGCATGCGTGCGGGGTACGCGAGGGGTTCGAGCGCGTCGAGGAGCAGGTCCGCGGGGTCCCGGAGATCTTGAGCCATGCGGACCAGTGTCACGCAGGGCCGCCACGGCCCGTGGCCCCGGGGCGGGCCCGCGCCGTCACCCCGCCGCGGGCGCGTCCACCGGCAGGTGTGCGCGGGCGCCCCCGCCGTGCGTCCCGCGGGCGGCGACGCGGCAGCCGACGCAGTCCGCGTGACCGGCGCGCGCGGCGGTGTCGCGCACCCGCCAGTCGCGCTGGGCGTGCGGGCGGGGCCCGCTCGGCTTGCCCCAGCCCGCGAGGTGCAGGACCCAGGTGGCGAGGAGGGACAGGAGGACGAGCGCGAGGCCGGCCCACACGCCGGGGGTCGAGCCGAGACAGACGGCGAGTCCCGTGACCGTCGAGCCGAACACGCCCACGGCGGTGCCGGTCCAGCCGGCCACGGTGTGGCCCAGGTCGACGTCTCCGTGCGCGCTCATGATTCTCCCGGGGTAGGCGGCAGTAGGCTCGGAGCAGGATCTTTCATCTCACGAGCTAAGTTACTTAGATGCTAAGGAGTATCTGCGTGGACGGCAAGCCCCGCCCCCCGGCCACCGCCGGGGAGGCGATCCAGCGCATGGACGCCTACGTCAGCCTCGGCTTGATCGGCCAGCAGGAGGTGGCCCAGCTGCTGGGGCTGAACGTCACCGATCTGACCTGCCTCGGGCACGTCCTGGGCGCCGGGGAGAACCCGCTCGGCGCCGGCGATCTGGCCGAGCGGGCCAATCTGACCACCGGGGCCGTCACCGGCGTCCTCAACCGGCTGGAGCGCGCCGGGTTCGCCCGCAGACAGCCCGACCCGTCGGACCGGCGCCGGGTGCGGGTGGTCGCCGTTCCGACCGCCGCCGCGCGGTTGGTCGAGGTGTACGAGCCCTTCTACGCCCGGCTCGCCGCCCTCTTCGCCGACTACTCCCCCGACGAGGTCGCCGTGATCGCCGACTGGTTCGCCCGGGCCACCGACGAGGTCCGCACCCACCTGGACCACGTACGCGCCACCATCGCGGGCATGGACCCGCCCCGGTGCGGTGAACCCGAGCGGGCGTGACAGAACCGCGACGGGGATCAGGCGCGACGGGGACCGGAACCGGCCGCGCGCACCGGCCGCCGGGCCTTCGGGCGCCGGTGGTAAAATGGGTTGGTTACTTGCGGCGCACGG
Source organism: Streptomyces sp. NPDC059917 (assembly GCF_042730635.1). NCBI lineage: Bacteria > Bacillati > Actinomycetota > Actinomycetes > Kitasatosporales > Streptomycetaceae > Streptomyces > Streptomyces sp. NPDC059917. Next base: position 1,716 of record NZ_JBHWLC010000069.1, on the reverse strand, counting down.
CATTCGGACCGTCGCCGACGCACGACGAAGCCGGGGCCCGTACCGCTGGGTACGGGCCCCGGCTCGTTCCGGCTCGTTCTCGCGCATGCCCGCCCGGCCGCTCTTCGGCCCGGTCCGGGACTCCTCGACGACGTGCTCCGTATCGAGGAAGGCTCTCCGTTTGAATCCGTCAGCCCGTGGCCGCTTCGGCGTCCAGCCCGGCAGGCCCCCCAAGACCGCGAAGTCCCCCAAGAAGTCCGCGCGGCCCCTCGCGCCGCAGGGCGAGTTCGCGATGCCTCAGACGATCGCCCCGGCCCTGCCCGCGGTGGAGGCGTTCTCCGAGCTGGGGCTGCCGGAGCAGCTGATGGCGACGATGGCGGAGCAGGAGGTGCGCGAGCCGTTCCCGATCCAGGCCGCCACCCTGCCCAACGCCCTCGCGGGGCGCGACATCCTCGGCCGCGGGCGCACCGGCTCCGGCAAGACGCTGGCCTTCGGCCTCGCGATGATCGTGCGCACCGCCGGGCGCCGCGCCGAGCCCAAGCGCCCGCTCGCGCTGGTGCTCGTACCGACGCGCGAACTCGCCCAGCAGGTCACCGAGGCGCTGACCCCCTACGCCGACGCCATGAAGCTGCGCATGGCCACGGTGGTCGGCGGCCTGTCCATCGGCCGTCAGGTCGGCGCCCTCAAGACCGGCGCGGAGATCGTCGTGGCCACCCCCGGGCGGCTCAGCGACCTGGTCGGGCGGCGCGACTGCCACCTGGAGCGCGTCAAGATCACCGTGCTCGACGAGGCCGACCAGATGACCGACATGGGCTTCATGCCCCAGGTCACCGAGATCCTCGACCAGGTGCACCACGACGGTCAGAAGATGCTCTTCTCCGCCACCCTCGACCGCAACGTCGACCAGTTGGTGCGCACGTACCTCAAGGACCCGGTCGTCCACTCGGTCGACGCCTCCGTCGGCACGGTGACGACGATGGAGCACCACGTGCTCCACATCCACGCCGCCGACAAGTACGAGACCGCCACCGAGATCGCGGCCCGCGACGGGCGGGTGCTGATGTTCCTCGACACCAAGCACGCCGTGGACCAGTTCACCCGGCACCTGAGGGCCAACGGCGTACGGGCCGAGGGCCTGCACAGCGGCAAGTCGCAGCCGCAGCGCACCCGCACGCTCGCCCAGTTCAAGACCGGCGCGGTGACCGTCCTGGTCGCCACCAACGTCGCCGCGCGCGGACTCCACGTGGACGACCTCGACCTCGTCGTGAACGTCGACCCGCCCGCCGACCACAAGGACTACCTGCACCGCGGCGGCCGGACGGCCCGCGCGGGCGAGTCCGGCCGGGTCGTCACCCTGGTCACCCCGAACCAGCGCCGCGACATGACGCGCCTGCTGGCCGACGCGAAGATCCGCCCCACCATCACCCAGGTGCGCTCGGGCGACTCGCTGCTGAGCAAGATCACCGGGGCGAAGAAGCCGTCCGGCGTCCCGCTGGCCGGAGCCGCTCCCGCCGACGGCGGCAAGGACGGGAAGGGCGGCAAGGGGAACAGCACCCTCGCCTTCCGCGGCATGGGCACCCGGCCGGGACGGCCGGGCGGCAAGGCCAAGGAGTCCCGCAAGACCACCGAGGCACGGCAGGCCGCCGAGGCGCGCGCTGCCGCACGGGTGCGCCGCGGGGTCTGAGCGTCCACCGCGAGGAAGCGGAAGAGGAAAAGGGGCCGGGTGCGCGATACGCG